>NZ_JBKGHJ010000209.1:0-13968 GCF_046520365.1 Corallococcus sp. 4LFB | reverse complement strand
GCTGGGCCCCGGCGGGCACGGCGGCCGTGAGCGCGAACAGCAGCAGCCAGGAGGGGGCGGGCCTCACTTGTTCCGCCGCCTTTCGCGCAGCCGCTCGCGTGCCTCCTGTCGCTCTTCCCGGGACATCTGCCGCCAGCGGCGCATGTTCTCCAGCATCTGTTCGCGGCGCTCCGGGTGTTCCTTGAGGTAGGCGCGCACGCGCTGGCGCAGCTCCGCGCGGCGCTCCGGGGTGAGGCCGCGCAGCTCACGCACCTGCTCGCGCACCGCCTGCCGCTCCCGGGGGGACAGCTTCTGGAAGTCGCGCAGGTTGGTCTTCAGCCGCTCGCGCTCCTCCGGGGGCAGCTGTCGCCAGCGCTGGAGGTTCGCGCGCACGCGGGCCTGGTCCTCGGGGGACATCGCCTTGAACTCGCGCAGCTTCGCGCGCAGGGCTTCCTTCTGCTCCGGCGGGAGCTTCTCGAAGCGCTCCGCGGCGGTGGGCGTGGGGGCGTTGGCCGCGCGGGCGGGCGCTCCCACGCAGAGCATCAGCGCCACGGTCAGCAGTCCGGCGGTCATTCTTCCCAGCATCACGGCATCCCCAGTTCGTGGAGGCTCTCGACGACCTCCAGGTCTTCGGAGCTGTCCAGCCCCAGCACTTCGTAGTCCTCGACCAGCTCCAGGTTCGCCGCCACCTCCAGCGCGCCCGGGTCCCACTCCTCCAGCGCGGGCGCCTCCACGCGCGTGCGTCCGGCGACGAGCAGCGTCAGCACCGCCGCAGCGGCCAGGCCCGCGGAGGGCACCAGCACGCCGGGCTTCAAGAGCTGCGCGAGCCGCTCGGCGCCAGGTGGGCGGCAGCGCGTCCACGCGCGCCAGCACTTCGCGCCGCGCGGACGGGGACGGCGCGAAGTCCGGCAGCTCCGCCACCCGCGCCACCGTGAGGCGCAAGAGCCGCTCCGTCCCCTGGCACTCCGCGCAGGTGCCCAGGTGGGCCTCCATCCGCGCGCGGTGCGGGGGCGCAAGCTCCCCGTCCACGTAGGCCGTCAGGTCTTCTTCCTGCTCGCAGCTCATGCCCGACTCCTCGCGGGCACGGTGCCCGCCTGCAACGCTTCAATCCTGCGCGCCACCGCCAGGGTGGCCCGGTGGATGAGGCTCTTCACGGCGGCCTCGCTCGCCTCCAGCGCGTCGGCGATGTCCCGGTACGCCATGCCCTCGAAGCGGCACATGGTGAACGCGGCGCGCTCGCGGTCGCTCAAGTCCTTCAGCGCCAGGCCCACCGCCGCCTCCAGCTCCCGGCCGCTCAGCGCCTGGTCGGGCCGGTCTCCGTCGGGCCCTGGCATCCGTACCGCTCCCGCGTCGTCCTCCACCGGGTCCTCCGCCGTGAGGCGCGCCACGCGGTACTCGCCGCGCCGCATCTCGTTGAGGCAGTGGTTCGTCGCCACCCGGAAGAGGAAGGTCTTGAACTTCGCCGTGGGCTTGTAGGCGCGCGCGTGGCGGTAGAGCTTCACGAAGATGTCCTGCGTGAGCTCCTCCGCCCGCGCCGCGTCCCCCACGAAGCGGTACGCGAAGCGCGCCACGCTCGCGTGGTGCCGGTCGAAGAGCCAGGCGAAGGCCTGCTTGTCGCCCGCCGCCACCTTCAGCATCGCCTGCGTGTCCGGGTCCCAATCCATCCGTGAAGCCACAAACCCCGTTGCCCTTTGGAAGTTGCGGGCCACCCCCACTTTGAACCCCACGCGGCGCCCCGGTTACAGTTTCGCCACCGTGTCCGATGCTTTCCGCCCACGTTCGCGCACACCCGCCCCCCACCCTGGAGGGGAGGTGGAGGCTCCGTCGGACCTGGCGCCCTGGGAGCCCCCGGCGCAGGGCGGCACGCCCACCCCGCCCACGGACTCGCCGCTGCCCATGTACCTGCTGGCGCAGCAGGCCCGCCGCGCGGAGGGCGAGGAGCGGCAGCGCCTGGCCTGGAACCTCAACCAGTTGCTGGAGGAGCTGGGGGCGCAGGGCGGGGGCCGGACGGAGGCGGACGCCTTCCACCGGCTGCTGGAGGGGGGCAACCTGGACGGGCTGGTGGACGCGGACGGGCGCTCCTGCCGCGCCACGGCGGTGGAGTCGCTCTTGGCGCTGGGCTTCCCCTACGCGCTGGAGGTGCGCCCGGAGGACCTGGAGCACCTGAAGAACGCCCCCGTCCCGGGCGCCGGCTGACGCCGCCCGCGGGGGGGCCCTTCCCGGCGCTCGCGGTGGGGCTGGGCGCGCTGGCCCTCCAGGTGGTGCTGGGGCTGGCGGGGCTCGTCGTGCCTGGCGGGCTGCTCATCCTGCAGGGGCTCCTGACCCTGCTGTCCCTGACCCTGCTGACGGTTGCCACCGTGGGCTCTCCCCTGTATCGCGGAGCCCTGGCGCTGCTGACCGTGGTGTCCGGGGTCGGGTTGGGGATGGTGCTGGTGCCAGACGTTCCGGCGGGTTGGGCGGCCGGACTGGGCGGGCTGGTGGCCGCCTTCCTGGCTGCCCTGCGCAAGAGCTGACCGCCAGGACCCGAAACGGATGTCAGAGGGGTGGACTAGGGTCTACCCATCGCGTACTAAAAGCGCGTTCAGGTGGACCGGGGTGGTCCACTCTTCCAAGGAGCGACGGGAAATGGCCGTGAATCAGGAGAAGGAAAAGGCGATCGAGCTGGCGCTGGCGGCGGTGGAGCGCCAGTTCGGCAAGGGGTCCATCATGCGGCTCGGCAACGACGAGCCCATGATGAAGGACGTCCAGGCCATTTCGACGGGGTCCACTTCGCTCGACATCGCCCTGGGCGTGGGCGGCGTGCCGCGCGGGCGCATCATCGAAATCTTCGGGCCGGAGTCCTCCGGCAAGACGACGCTGTGCCTCCACATCGTCGCGGAGGCCCAGAAGAAGGGCGGCGTGTGCGGCTACATCGACGCCGAGCACGCGATGGACGTGGGCTACGCGCGCAAGCTGGGCGTGCGCACCGACGACCTGCTCCTGTCCCAGCCGGACACCGGTGAGCAGGGCCTCGAAATCGCGGAGATGCTCGTGCGCTCCGGCGCCATCGACGTGCTGGTGGTGGACTCGGTGGCCGCGCTCGTGCCGAAGGCGGAGCTCGAGGGTGAGATGGGTGACGCGCACATGGGCGTGCAGGCGCGCCTCATGAGCCAGGCCCTGCGCAAGCTCACGGGCACCATCTCCAAGAGCCAGACGTGCGTCATCTTCATCAACCAGATCCGCATGAAGATTGGCGTGATGTTCGGCAACCCGGAGACGACGACGGGCGGCAACGCGCTGAAGTTCTACGCGTCGCAGCGCATGGACATCCGCCGCGTGGGCGCCATCAAGAACGGCGAGAACGTGGTGGGCAGCCGCACGCGCGTGAAGGTCGTGAAGAACAAGGTGGCGCCGCCGTTCAAGGAAGTCGAGTTCGACATCATGTACGGCGCGGGCATCTCGAAGGAGGGCGACCTCATCGACCTCGCCTCCAACGACGGCATCATCGAGAAGAGCGGCAGCTGGTTCTCCTTCAAGGGAGAGCGCATCGGCCAGGGCCGGGAGAACGCGAAGGAGTACCTGCGCGAGCACCCGGAGACCTACAAGGAGGTCGAGGCCCTGGTGCTGGAGAAGTACGGCATCGGCAAGCCCCCGGCCGCGGCGGCTCCGGCGGCGGAAGCCAGCGAGCCCGCGGAAGGCGAGAAGCGCCCGCGCGTGAAGGCCGTGAAGTAGTCACGCCCGTGTCCTGAGGAACGCCCCGCCGTGCACCTCCGGGGGGAGCGGCACGGCGGGTGAAGGAGGAAGGGGCCGGTCTCCAGCGATGGGGCCGGCCCCTTTTTCTTCACCGTGAGAGGGATTGGACGCGTGACGCGCACCGTCATCACCGGGGTGTCGCCGGGATGTTTCGTGTGGAGGGAGGAGCGCCTCTAGACTGCGCGGTCTGGAAGCGCCTTCACCCCGCTTCCCGCTGGAGTCCATCGCCTTGTTCAACCCCTTCAAACGCCGCACGTTCCTGCAAGCCGTGGTTGCTGTCGCGGCGACGACGACCTTTGGATGCTCCGACGACGACACGACGGAGACTTCGGATGGCTCGCCCTACTTCCCGCAGTCGCTGGCGTCGGGTGACCCGCGTCCGGACAGCGTGGTGTTGTGGGTGCGCGTGGAGGACACGGCCCGCGCCGGGGACGACCTGCCCCTGCGGCTGGAGGTCTCCACGGCGGAGGACTTCAAGACGCTGGTGCTGGACAAGACGGACCTGACGGCGCGGGCGGAGCACGACCACGCGGTGAAGGTGAAGGTGACGGGGCTGTCCGCGCGCACGACGTACTACTACCGCTTCAGCTACGAGAAGGACGGCCAGCGCCACACCACGCGCGTGGGGCGCACGCGCACCGCGCCGGCGGCGGGGGACGACGTGCCGGTGAAGTTCGTCTTCGCCAGCTGCCAGGACTTCATTGGCCGCTACTACAACGCCTGGCAGCGGCTGCTGCAGCTGGACGCGGACCTGGACTTCGTCGTGTTCCTGGGCGACTACGTCTACGAGACGACGGGCGACACGTCCTTCCAGTCCGACGGCGGCGGCCGGGCCGTGCGCTTCAGCGCGCCGGAAGAGGCGCTCCCGCAGGGCACGGGCGTCACCGCTTTCCTGGCGGCGAACTCGCTGTCCAACTACCGCGACCTGTACAAGAACGTCCGCACGGACCGGCAGCTGCAGGCGGTGCATGAGCGCTACCCGTTCATCATCGTCTGGGACGACCACGAGTTCTCCGACGACTGCTGGCAGGACGTGGCCACGTACGAGGACGGCAAGCGGGACGAGCAGCAGGGGGCCCGCAAGCTCAACGCGGAGCAGGCCTTCCTGGAGTACATCCCGCTGGACACGGTGCAGTCGCCCGAGGGCGTCATCGACGTGGCCCAAGAGCCGCGCTTCCCCAACTCGCGCATCTACCGCGACTTCGAGTACGGCCGGCACCTGAAGCTGCTGGTGACGGACTACCGCAGCTACCGGCCGGACCACCTCATCCCGGAGGACGCCTACCCGGGCGGCGTGGTGCTGGACCAGACGCTGCTGGGCGCGGCGCTCCAGGGCCAGCCGGACGCGGTGAAGGCGACGTTCCAGACGGACACGTTCGCGTACGTGGACATCGACGACCCGGCGTACGCGGCCCAGAAGCAGGTGCTCCAGGGCGTGTACCTGAGCCAGGCGAAGGCCGCGGGCCTCACGGATGCGGAGGCCGCGAAGAAGGCCGGCAAGTGGGTGGCGGGCCCGGTGGCGCTCTACTACGTGAACCAGGTGCTGGCGGCGGTGAAGAAGGACCTGGTGATTGCGCCCGGGGACAAGCCCCGGGGCCTGGCGTACGCGCACATGGGCAAGGCGGCGCTCTTCAACATCCAGGGCTCGCGCTACGTGGTGGTGAAGGACACCTTCGACCTGTTCGCGGCGGTGAAGTACCAGCTGACCGCGGGCAAGAGCGAGGACGTGTTCGGCCAGGACCAGGAGGCGTGGTTCCAGCAGACCCTGACCACGGCGCAGAACACCTGGAAGATGGTGGTGAGCTCCACGTCGCTGTCGGCGCTCATCTGGGACTTCCGGCAGCAGGCGGACATCAGCGACCCCACGCTGCGCCAGCGCTTCTACTTCAGCGTGGACCAGTGGGACGGCTTCCCCACGAAGAAGAAGGTGATGCTCAACACGCTCAAGGCGCAGGGCGTGCAGAACGCGCTGTTCCTCTCTGGGGACATCCACGCGTCGTTCGCGTCGGTGGAGGAGGGCGTGCCCACGCTGACGGCGCCGGGCATCACCTCCGGCTCCATCAAGAGCCTGGCCAGCCTGGCGCTGATTGGCGCGGGCTACGCCACGGGCGCGCCGGTGTACCAGCACGCCGTCACGGAGATGGAGAAGACGCTCATGGCGTCCAACCCGGGCCTGCGCTTCGCGGACGCGGACTCGCACGGCTTCGTGATGATGGAGGTGAAGGCGGATGAGACGCTCGCCACCTTCCACCTCATCCCCGCCGCGGAGGTGGCCAAGGACTACTCCAAGCGCGCGGACGGCGAGCTGGAGGCGAAGTTCACCACGCACACCTTCCGCGTGAAGAACAGCGACATCCAGCCGGCCTGAGCCGGGCGGCCGTGACGTGACCTGAAGGGCCGCGTGGGGGGCTCCCCGCGCGGCCCTTCTTCATGGGCCACGGGCGAGCGGCGCGTCTCTGGGAGGCGCGGGCCGGCCGGGGTATAGACGGGCGCCATGCACGTCTATGCCGCCGCGTTGGCCCAGGAGCTGGGCATCAAGCCGGAGCAGGTGGACCGGACCCTCGCACTGCACGAAGAGGGAGGCACCGTCCCCTTCATCGCGCGCTACCGCAAGGAGGCCACGGGGGGCCTGGACGAGGTTCAAATCCAGGCCATCCTGGACCGGGCCACGGAGCGCGCGGAGCTGGACGGGCGGCGCGACACCATCCTGCGCAGCATCGAGGAGCAGGGGAAGCTGACGCCGGAGCTGAAGAAGGCGCTCCAGGCGGCGCGCACGCGCGCGGAGCTGGAGGACCTGTACCTGCCGTACAAGCCCAAGCGCCGCACGCGCGCGGCCATCGCCCGGGAGAAGGGGCTGGAGCCGCTGGCGGACCTGGTGTGGAAGCAGGAGGGCCAGCGCGGGGAGAACCTGGACGCGCGCGTGAAGCCCTACGTGAGCGCGGACAAGGGCGTGGAGGACGTGGCGCAGGCGCTGGCGGGCGCGCGCGACATCTGCGCGGAGCGGGTGGCGGAGGACGCCCGGCTGCGCCGCGAGGCCCGCGACCTGTGCACGAAGCGGGGCACGCTGCGCTCGGACGTGGTGCCCGCGAAGAAGGGCGAGACGACCAAGTTCGAGAACTACTACGGCCACGAGGAGCCGCTGTCGCAGGCCCCGTCCCACCGCGTGCTGGCGCTCCTGCGCGGGGAGGAGGAGGGCGTGCTGAAGGTGAAGCTGGGGCTGCCGGACGACGAGGTGAAGGGGCTCTTCACCGGGCGCGTGGTGACGCGGCCGCAGTCGCTGTTCGCGGGCGAGCTGCGCGCGGCGGTGGAGGACGGGTGGGACCGGCTGATGGGGCCGTCGCTGGAGTCGGAGCTGCGCGCGGAGCTGAAGGAGCGCGCGGACAAGGGCGCCATCGGGGTGTTTGGAGAGAACCTGCGGCACCTGCTGTTGACGGCGCCGGCGGGGGCTCGGGCGGTGCTGGCGTTGGACCCGGGGCTGCGCACGGGCATCAAGCTGGTGATGCTGGACGCGACGGGGACGGTGGTGGAGACGACGACGCTCTACTCGGAGCGGAGCGCGGACGAGCGGGCGCGCGCGGCGAAGCTGCTGGAGGCGGTGGTGCGCAAGCACAAGCCGGAGCTGATCGCCGTGGGCAACGGCACGGGCAGCCGCGAGGCGGAGGTCTTCACGCGGGACACGCTGAAGGCGATGGGCGTGCAGGTCCCCGTGGTGTCGGTGAGCGAGCAGGGGGCGTCCATCTACTCGGCGTCGGAGGTGGCGCGGGAGGAGTTTCCGGAGCTGGACGTGTCGCTGCGCGGCGCGGTGTCCATTGGGCGGCGCTTGCAGGACCCGCTGGCGGAGCTGGTGAAGATCGACCCGAAGAGCATCGGGGTGGGGCAGTACCAGCACGACGTGGACCAGGGGCTCTTGAAGAAGAAGCTGGGCGAGGTGGTGGACTCGTGCGTGAACGCGGTGGGCGTGGACGTGAACACGGCGTCACCGCAGCTCCTGGAGCACGTGTCCGGCGTGGGGCCGTCGCTGGCGAAGAAGCTGGTGGCGCACCGGGCGGCGAAGGGGCGCTTCACCACGCGGCGGGAGCTGCTCAAGGTGAGCGGCCTGGGGCCGAAGACGTTCGAGCAGGCGGCGGGCTTCCTGCGCGTGCGCGGGCCGGAGCCGCTGGATTCGAGCGCGGTGCACCCGGAGCGGTACACCGTGGTGGAGCGGATGGCGAAGGACCTGGGCGTGGACGTGGCGTCGCTGGTGGGGAACGCGGCGCTGGTGCGCAAGATTGAGGCGAAGCGCTACCTGGGGCCGGAGCTGGGAGAGTTGACGCTGAAGGACATCCTGGCGGAGCTGGAGAAGCCGAGCCGGGACCCGCGCGGTGACTTCACGGCGCACGCGACGCGGGACGACCTGCGCACGCTGGAGGACGTGAAGGAGGGGATGGTGTTGCAGGGCGTGGTGACGAACGTGACGGCGTTCGGAGCGTTCGTGGACGTGGGCGTGCATCAGGACGGCCTGGTGCACGTGTCGCAGCTCGCCGCGCGCTTCATCAAGGATCCGTCGGAGGTGGCCAAGGTGGGCGACCGGCTGACGGTGAAGGTCCTGACCGTGGACCTGGCGCGCAAGCGTCTGGCGTTGTCCGTGCGGGCGGTGCTGGAGGGTGGGGCGCCGCAGCCGTCGGGGAGGCCCGCGCAGGCGAAGCCCGCCACCAGTGCACCGGCGCCGCAGCGGCCCGCGCAGAAGCCGGTGCATCAGCTCCGGCGCAGAAGAAGCCGGAGCCGTTCAACAATCCGTTCTCGAAGCTGAAGCGCTGAGCTAGCATTGCTCTCGGCTTCAGGGGGCTTGTTGCTGCTTTGTGTGCTTGGATTTAGCTTTTGAACTGCAAGGGAGCGAGAAATGGCTGAACAGCCAGTTTATGCAAGGTTGCTTTCAAAGAGGCGGCTTCGTCCCTCGAGTGTCAAGAATCGCTCGCTGGCAAATGAGACTGAGAGTGATTACGGCCGAGTTCTTTACTCGGCGGCATTGAGGCGACTTCAGCAGAAGACACAGGTTTTTCCACTTGCTGACAATGCGGCTGTTCGGAGTCGGCTAACTCATTCGCTTGAAGTCGCCTATGTCGGTCGGTTGTTGGCTCTTAAAGTTGTGGAGATTGTTGAAAAAAGAGGGTTGTCAAAGGCGTGGGGATTAGCGGGCAGTGAAATACCATTTAGAAATACCATTGAGACCGCGTGCCTTAGTCACGACATCGGAAATCCTCCATTCGGACACTTTGGTGAATACGCGGTGCGTAAGTGGTTCGAGTTGCATGGCCAGGACACTCTTCGGGCTGCTGTTGGTGCTGGGCTTACCGAGGCTGTCGGGAAATTTAACTCCCGATGCATGCCTGATTTCACGCAATTTGATGGGAACGCACAGGGATTCCGGATCCTGACGCGGCTACAGTGGAATCTGGATGAGTTTGGGCTAAATTTGACCATGAGTCAGCTTGCTGCGTTTCTTAAGTACATGCGTGCTCCTTACGAGAAAGAGGGGGGCGGTCGGTTTACAAAGAAGGCTGGATATTTTCTTACGGAAGAGCCGATTGTGAGAAAAATATGGGCCGGGCTGGGGCTTGAACGGGGGCGGCGGCATCCACTTGCGTATGCGATGGAAGCGTCAGATGATATAGCGTATTGTGTTAGTGATATTGAAGATGCTTTGGAGAAGGGGCTTGTCGATCAGGATGAGTTTAAGCGTAGGCTTCGGTCTATTTGGCTTAAGCTGGCGAGCGAAGAGAAGTTGGTGGATAAGAAGTATCTAGTGCGAATGCTTGATGAGGAGTGGAGGAGGCAGCCGGACAAGCCAAGGAATGCGCGTTTTTTCTCGTTTAAGACACGGCTTACGCGCGAGTTAACGGAGGTTGCCGCCAAGGTTTATGTAGAAAAGCATGATGAGATATTGAAGGGAGAGTCGCCTTCGCTCTTGGAATGTGCGAAGGAGCAGAGAGTTGCGCTGGATGCGCTCAAGAAGTATGCGCAGATGTATATTTTCAAAGCTCCCGATGCGGAGCGCTTGGAGTTGGCTGGCTTTCAGGTTGTTGATGGTTTGTTGCAGCATTTGAGCCCTCTGCTTAAATTGCATGTTGATGCATTTGACGCTGTGAGGGCTGGTGAGAGGGTTTCTGGTCTTGATTTGGAACGTCGGTTGTTTCGACTGCTGCCGCAGAAGCATGTGCTTGTTTATGAGGATGCGCGTGCTCGAGGGCTGGGACATCTTGATGTGAAGGATGGGGTTGCTGAGTGGTTTGCTCGTGCCCATCTTGTTGTGGATTTTGTTTCGGGGATGACTGATCGATTTGCGCTGGAAACGTATCAGCTTCTTGCTGGGATTCGAGTTTGAGTGAGCCAGTTGAGTTTTCGCATCCTGCTGTTCTGATTGAAGAGTTTGCTCGGGTGTTGGATGGCGGGGCGTTCTTTAATCTGAGCTATTATAGGTATCGGCCGCAGTCTTTGTTGGATGAGCGAAGGTTAATTCAGGTCCGGGCGAGAGAACTTACTGTGTCTCGCGTCGAGGAACTGTTGGCCGGGCTCTTGGAGGGTGAAGAGTTGGCGTTTCATTCCTTGGTGACCACTGGGAAACGCGGTGGCTTTCATCTGCCAATGATCGACTTTAGTGGCCGGTTGGGACGGGATTCATTAGGGGTGTTGCGGGACGTTCTTGGAACGCGGTATTTCGATGCGTTGAGGCTGTATGATAGTGGGCGTTCTTTTCATGGGTATATTATGAAGCCGCTGCCATTTCGGCAGTGGGTGTCATTTATGGGTATGTTGCTTCTGGTGAACTTGCCCGAGCGGTCGCAGGTGACCGATTCTCGTTGGGTTGGGCACCGGCTTTGTGCTGGATATGCCTCGCTACGATGGAGCAAGAACACTCAGCATTATCATGCTGCACCTAGATTTATTTCTGTTTCCAAGATCTTAGGGTGAAGCGATGCGTGGATTTGAGACTGACTTTGCTCAATCCAGCGGGAACAGCCTTGCTTCCGTCGCCAGCACCTCATTGCGTGCCAGCAATCCCGCGAATCGCTTCGTCCCGTTGCGCGCGTCGAACCGCGAAGCGATGTCCCGCGCCTGGGACTCCATCCAGTCCTTCAGCGCTCCGGTCCCGTAGCCCCCGTCCACCGCGTGCAGCGGGAACGCTCGGGGCAATCGCAGACTCACCTCATCCCGGCCGTCCGCCACCACCTGTCCCAGCAGGAACGACGCCGCCGCGTAGAAGGTGAACCGGTCCCGGTGGCTGGCGTGCTCCAGCGCCCAGCCCAGGTGCTTCTCCAGCAGGGTCAGGCCTCGCGACAGGTTGCCGGTCAGCGCCAGGAACTCCAGGTGCTCTCCCACCGTGGAGAGGAACTCGCGGTTCTTCGCCACCATCGCGTAGCCGCGCAGGTGGCAATCCCTGGCTTCCTTCATCCGCTCCAGCTTGAAGAGCGGATACAGCAGCGTGCCCAGCGTCAGGTGCGGGATCTCCGCGCAGGACTGACGCCCGTCCAGGATGGGCTTCGCCTTCTGGAGGGCCTGCTCCCACTCGCCCTTGTCCACGTGGTGGTCCAGCTCGTCGTCCAGCTCGCAGACGCGGCAGTCCGTCAGGTGATCCCTCGGTGCGACCAGCCACGCCTCCCACAGGCGCTCCGCCTCCGCCGTGTCCCCCATGTCCCGGGCCATCTGGTAGCGCAGCTTCAGCGCCGCCCGCCTGCCCGCGTCCAGCTTCGCGAAGCTCTGGTCCACGTCATCCAGCGCGTCGGCGATCTGCTTGCGGCTGATGTGCGGGAACTCGTCCAGCCGCCCCACCACCCACTTCTGCTTCCAGAGCATGTCCTCCGGATCGAACCGCTGCGGGTCCTTCTTCTGCTGCCCCCGGCACCACGCGAACGCCACCAGCGCCTTGTCCGGATAGCCCCCGAACGTCGCCGCGTCGATGAGCGCGTCCCGCAGCGCGTACCCCAGCGGCACGTCGCCGTGCACGTCCACCAGCCGCACCGCCTCCTCCAGCGCGCGCACCTTCGCGTCGCCCTCCGGCAGCTCGCCCGCCTGCGCGCGCAAGGCCTCCACCTGCTGGCGCCAGTCCGCCATCAGTGCACCCCCCGCGAGCCAGGGCCCGACGAACCGCCCCCGCCGCCTTCGTCCAGCCTCGCCGAGATGAGCCCCAGCAGCCCGTGGTTGAGCAGCGCCATCTCCTGCGCGTTCAGCGGGTGCTGTCCCAACAGCAGCGCCTGCACGTAGAGCATCTCCACCGACAGCTTCAGCAGCTCGCGCGACTCCACCGCCGCCAGCCTCCGCACCACCGGGTTGTGCAGGTTGAGGCACAAGAGCGCCCGCTCCTGGCCGCCCGTGCCCGCCATCACCCCGTCCAGCACGCCCGCGTACAGGTCGTCCGACTCCTCGCGCGCCCGCTCCGCGTCCCGCCGGAACGCCCCTTCCGCGTCCGAGCTGTAGAGCGTGGGCACCTCCGCCGGGAAGAACTTCTTCACCTCCACGGCGCAGCGGAACGGCGCCAGCACGCCCTCCGCCAGGCGCAGCAGCGGGTAGACGGCCTCGCGCTCGTCCAGCGTCAGCTCCTCGAAGCTCTGCGGCAGGTCCGCCGACGAGAACGGCGCCACCTGCGCCTCCGGCACCACGTGCGGCAGCTTCTCCAGCAGCGCCGTGTCGTGCGTGTACGCCGCGTTCAGCACGCACAGCCCCTGCGCCGCCGCCACCCGCGCCACCTGCCGGAACGCGTCCAGCGTCGGCGTGTAGCGCACCACCGGCCACGACCGCCGGTAGTCCGCCAGCGTCATCATCCCGAGCGACGTCTCGAAGGTCAGCCAGTGGATGACCAGCCGGTAGAAGTCATCGTCGTCCAGCGCCAGCCCCTTCACCGACAGCCCGTGCAGCGCGATCAGCCGCTGCAGCGCCCGGGGCTCCTCGCGCGCCAGGTCCATCAGGTACTGGCGCAGGGACTGCCCCAGCGCCTCGCGCGCCTTCGTCAGCACCGCGTCCTCGTAGAAGGACTCGCGGCTCGCGGTGGGCCTCAGCCCGTTCGCGTTCACCACGCACTTCACGAAGAACGCCCACTCCGGCAGCAGGTTCTCCGCGCTCTCCGACAGCAACATCTGCTTCAGGTACACGCGGTGCTTCTGTCTGGCATTGAAGTGCGGCGACGCCGGCAGCACATACGCCACGCCGTCCACGTCCCCCGCCTCCGAGCGCAGCGGAATCACATCCAGGAAGTCCGTGCCGAACACCTCGCGCCCGTATGCGAGCAGCGCCTGCCGCCGGTCCCCTGGCGTCTCGTAGAAGCGGCGCCAGGGCGGCCCGTCCGGGTTGAGCGTCTCCGTCTTCCCCTCGGCCGTGAGCCGGACGGGGAAGGGCAGCAGGCCGCCGTAGTGCTTCGCCAGCTGGCGCACGCGCTCCGGGGTGAACCACTCCACCATGTCCGGCCGGGCCACCAGGTAGACGTGGGTGCCGGGGGCGTCCAGGGGGTGCTCGGAGACGCGCACGTCGTAGGTGCCGTCGTGCCGGCCCCGCCACTCCAGCGTCCGCCCGTCCCCCTTCGCCGAGCGCGTCACCACCAGCAGCTCGTCGCACACCATGAAGCACGACAGGAGGCCGATGCCGAACTGGCCGATGAAGTCGTTGCGGCGCGCCTCCAACTGCTCGCGCTTGGAGGATTCTCCAATCGTGGCCAGGAAGCGGTGGATCTCCTCCTCCGTCAGCCCCACGCCTTCATCCGTGAAGAGCAGGGTGGGGGGCCCGCCGTCCTGCTTCTCCCGCAGCTCCAGCCCCACGGCGCCCGTGGCCTGGGGCTCCAGCTGCTGGCGGGCGCGGATGGCGTCCGTCGCGTTCTGGAGCAGCTCCCGCACGTAGACCCCGGGCGAGCTGTACAGGTGGTGGGACAGGAGGTCGATGACCCCACGGAGGCTGACTTGGAATCGATGGTCCACGTGGCCATCGAGCGTAGCGCGCTGCTTCCTCCTCGGGGCCACAATCCCCCGCCGTGGGTGGATGAAGGCATGTGTCCTTCCCATGGCAGCCGGACACGCCAGCCCCCTTCCGCCTCCCTGGCGGGGTGGTATGTCGCGCCCCGGCCGTGCGGCGCCCCTGGGCGGCACGGTGGCATGTCGTCTCTTTCCTCCCTCCTGGAGCGGACAACGATGGGCAACAATCTGAAGGCAGTGGTGGTGGGCGCGGTGCTGGGCGTCGCGGGCGCGGCCTTCGCGCAGGCCACGCCGGCGTCCCCCAAGGCCGACGTGAAGGCGGCGG
>NZ_JBKGHJ010000208.1:0-13987 GCF_046520365.1 Corallococcus sp. 4LFB | reverse complement strand
CGCCGCCTCCGCGTTCTCCCGCAGGCGCAGCCCGGTCCGCGAGGCCTGCCGGGCACGCTCCCCGGAGGCCACGCCCAGCCGCACGAGCCCATCCTGCGCGAGCGCGCCGGCGCCCCCAGACACAGACACAAGGAGAGCAGGACCCGGTGCGGGACGCGCATGGATGACCTCCGCGGCCAGGGCGGACAGCGGACGCTCACGCGCGCGGGGCGTCGCGCCCGTTCCGGTGCTCGCGGAGCTCCTTGTTCAGCTCACGGAGGTGCCGCACCACCTCATCCACCAGCCACTGCCCTTCCTGGGTCAGCGCGTCGGCCCGCTGCTCGGCCTCCCGCACCTTCGGCTCGAGCATCCGCCAGCGCTCGCGGGTCTCCATCCCCGCCAGGTGCATCTTCAGCCGCAGCTCGTCTCGCAGGGTGCGAAGCGTCTCCAACCCCGGCATCGGCTTCTGGGTGTTCTCAGCCATGACGTGCTCCTTCCCGGCCCATGGACCGTGCTCCCATCCATTGCATCAACGGCGCCAACCCCGCTTCCCTCTGGGGAGGCCTCGCGTCAGCGCAATTCCTGCGGAGGCGCGCGCAAGAAAGGCTCGCGGCGAAGGCGGCCAGGTGGAAGGCCACCATCGTCAGGGAGAACAGCCACGGCCGCAGGCAGCCGGCGATGCCCGCGTGCAGCAGCAGCGTGGCCGCCAGCCCCTGACGGCCCGGGCCTTCAGGGCGCGCGGGCGTTCACCATGGCGATGCCCGCCAGGATGACGCCGATGGACAGCAGCATGGGCAGCGTCAGGTGCTCGTTGAAGAAGAGCAGCCCGGACAGCACGCCCGTGGCGGAGACGACGTAGCCGAACTGGCTGAAGTACACCGGGTCCGCGACGCGCTGGAAGTGGAAGTACACGCGGTAGCCCAGGCTGGTGAAGACACACTGGGCCAGGATGACCGTCCAGCCCGCCATGCCGGGACGGGTCAGCCCGCCGTTCGCCACCAGCAGCGGCAGGAGCGCGAGCGCCCCGCCCAGCAGCATGCCGCCGGCCAGGAGGCTCGCGGGCGCGCCCTTGGGCATGCGCAGCTTCCGGTACACGTTGCCGGCCGCGATGCTGATGGGCGTGCAGAGCGCCAGGGCCAGCCACCACGCGGAGCCGGAGCCCCCCGCCATGCCCCGCCCCAGCACCAGCAGGGCCGCGCCGCCCAGGCCCACCACGATGCCCGCGAGCCGCAGGGGCCGGTAGCGCTCGATGCCCAGGCCCCAGGCGAAGGCATACGTGAACAGCGGCGGCAGCGTGTACACCAGGGACGTCACGCTGGTGCCCACGCTCTGCATGACGATGAAGGTGATGCTGTTGGGCACGGCGACGCTCAGCACCCCGGCGATGAGGCTGTAGCGCAGCACGGGCCCTGCCTCCGGCGCCTCGGAGGAACCGCGCGCTCCCGCGAACGCCAGCGCCACGCCGATGCCCAGCGCCGGCCAGAAGGCGAACGCCAGCGGCGACCAGCCCTCCGCGCGGGCCACGCGGGACATGGGGAGCATGCTGCCCAGCAGCACGCCGGTGGCGATCAACAGCAGCAGCGGCGCATCCCCCAGCTGGCGCAGCCGGGTTCCGACGAGGGTCTGGGTGGTCATGGTCAGGGCGTCCGTCAGAAGGTGGTGCCCAGCGCCAGCGCCGCCGCCCAGAGGCCGTCGTCGGAGAAGGCGAAGCCCAGCGGCGCGTCCAGGTTCATCACCAGCCGCCCCTCCACGAAGCCCGCCGAGCCGTACACCCGGACGTGGGGGATGAGCGCCAGGAAGGTGGGGTCCACGCCCTCCGCCGCCGTGGAGACGTAGATGGCCTGGAGGGTGGAGCCCACGAGGACGTGCGAGGTGAGGTCCACGCTCGCCGTGCCGGAGCCCTGGAAGACGGCGTCCACGCGCTGGCCGCGCTTCTCCGACAGCTGCGCGGACATGGGGACGCGCCCGTCCAGGGCGAAGCGCCACCGCCCCTGGCGCAGCGCCACGTCCGCCCAGGGCGTCAGGCCCATGAGCCCCGGGGCCACCAGGCTGACGCCGCTGTTGCCGCGCAGCGTGGCCGCGCGCCGCAGCAGCGCCGTGCCGAAGTCGTCCGGGTCGGTGATGAGCGTGAAGGGCAGCACCAGGCTGCCGCCGGTGCGGACCTTCAGCGCGCCGTCGTCGTACAGCACGCCGCCCAGGCCCACGGACGGGTTGCCCGCCTGGAACGCGGTGGGGCCTCCGGCCCGCGACGGCGCGTAGGCGAACAGCCAGGCCGCGCTGAGGCTCACGCGCTCCGACAGGGCGATGGAGCCGGAGAGCGCGGGGGCGAACACCGTGGTGGGCTGCCCGTTGAGGGTCCCGGAGTAGGCATACGTCTCATAGAGCAGCGCAGCCGGAGGACGCGGCGCGGGCTCCGAGGCCAGGGCCTCCGGGGCGGCGAGGAGCAGCGCGGCGGCGCTGAGACAGCGGATGAGAGGGTTCATGGCGAAGGGCTGCGAGAGAGAGGAAAGGGATTGGAAGGTCACGGGCCCGGGGCCGCCCAGCTGGCGCCGAACTCGAGCAACTCCGGCAGCAGGGTCCGGCCCAGGCCGAAGGCCATGCACAGCGGAGCGCACCGGCCGCGCCCCGGCGGCCCTGGCGCCTCGGAGGACCTGGATAAGTCCTCCGAGGCGCCAGGCTCCGGCTCGCACGCCGTGTCGCCGGTGGACGGGGGGCAGGGCGGCATCGAAACCGGCCGTGGGAGGGCCGCAGCTGGTGGCGGCACGTCCGGCAGCGCCGCCGTCACCGCCCGGACGACGGGGTCCTGCCCGTCGGAGACGACGCCGACGATGGGCACGTCCAGCGCGCGCACCAGCGCCTGGAGCTGCTCCACCAGCTCGCCGGCCCGGTGCTCCGGCAGGCTCCAGGCCGCCAGCACCTCGGAGGACAGACAGTCCCGCGCCACCCAGAGCACGGCGTTGCCCGCCTCCGGGATGAGGCCGCTCAGGGCCAGCACCACGCGGCCCAGCCTGCGCGTCACGGCCTGGAGGCGCGCGGGGTCCAGGGCGCGTGGCGCCAGCAGCGCGTCATAGCGCTCCAGCAGGTTGGAGACGCTGCGCTCGGAGATGGGCACGTCCCGGGCGCGCAGGGCCGCGTGGATGGCGGGCACGCTGCGCTTCTCCTGGTGGCGCAGCGCCCCGATGAGGGCGATGACGTCCAGGCCGAACTCGTGCTCCGGCAGCACCCACAGCCCCTCCTCCTCCGCGCGGATGGCCTTCTGGCGCAGCGGACAGCCCTCGCGGTGACACACCCGCACCTGCACCTTGAGCGCGACGACGCCGTTGAGCGTCACCACGTTGCGGCGGGCCCGGTAGTCCGCAGGTGCCTGTCCGCCACAGGCGGCGCACTGCCGCCTCCGATTGTCGAGCCCCACCCGCCGGCTGGCGGGGGGATGTCCGGTGGTCCGCGCCATGACGCCACTCCCTGGGAAGGCGGCACCGCCGCAGGCCGGTGCCAGACGCGGCTAGGGCGTGGTGCCCGCGGCCGATTTCACCGGCTGCGCCGGCTGCTTCTTCACCAGCTCGATCTCCAGCGTGATGGAGACCTCCTCCCCCACCGCCACGCCCCCCGTCTCCAGCGCGGCGTTCCACTTCAGGCCGAAGTCCTTGCGGGCAATCTTCGTGGTGGCCGTGCCGCCCCGCTTGACGTTGCCGTACGGGTCCTTGGACTCCATGTCGAAGCCGTCCAGCTGCAACACCACGGGCTTCTTCACGCCGCGGATGGTGAGGTCGCCCGTCAGCTTCAGGCCGTCGCCGGACTTCTCCACCTTCGAGGACTTGAACGTGAGCGTGGGGAACTTCGCGACGTCGAAGAAGTCCGGCCCGCGCAGGTGCTCGTCGCGCGAGGCGTCGTTGGTGGTGACGGTGGTGGCGTCGATGACGGCCTCCACCGACGACTTCGTCAGGTCCTTCTCGTCCAGCTGCACCGTGCCCGTCACCTTGGAGAAGGAGCCGCGCACGTTGGACACCATCATGTGCTTCACGGAGAAGAGCGCGGACGAGTTCGTCGGGTGGATGTCGTACGCGGTGGCGCCGGCCAGCGAGGGCACGGCGAGGGCGGCCGCGAGGGCCAGGGACTTGAGCAGCGACGTCATGGGGAGTGTCTCCAACGGGGGGAAGGGAATGCCTGTCAGGTGGCGTAGATGCGCTTGTGGTCGCGCGTGCCCTGGTAGCGGAAGCCGGAGCCGGCGGCGTCCGCGGCGGGCCGCTCGTCCAGGTGCTCGCGCGCGCGCATCACGTCCTCGTACTCGGGGATGGACAGCGCGCGGCGGCGGGAGAGGCGCGCCTCCAGCCCCAGCGCCTTCACGCGCTCCTGCGCGCCGGCCTGCACCACGCCGCTGAAGAACTCCGCGCAGGACCCGCTGCCATAGGAGAACAGCCCCACGCGCTGGCCGGTGAGGTCCTGGGGCGCCGTGGACAGGAGGCTGGCCAGCGCCAGGTACATGGAGCCCGTGTAGATGTTGCCCACCTGCGACGGCAGCACCAGGCTGTTGCCCACCAGCCGGTCGAAGCTCGCGTCCGGCGCGGCGTCCCCGTCCAGCGTGCGCAGGTGCCGGTGCGCCTTGCGGGACATCTTCCCGTAGGGCACGTGGTAGACGAGCGCGGCGAAGCGGTCGCTGTACGCGCCCTCGCCCACCGGCTCCGCCGCGGCCTCCTGGTAGGCCCGGTAGGCGCCCTCCAGCGCGTCCAGGTAGCACTGCACGGAGTAGTGCCCGTCCACCAGCGCGTCCTTCGAGTACAGCGGACGCCAGAAGTCCATCACGTCCTTGGAGTAGACGCCCGTCTTGCCCGCCTCCAGGGCCAGCAGCGCGGGCGTGTCCGACACCAGCATCGCCACCGCGCCGGCGCCCTGCGTGGGCTCGCCCGGCGTGCCCACGCCGTAGCGGGCGATGTCCGAGCACACGATGAGCGCCTTGCGGCCCTTCGCGCTGCCGGAGCGCACCCAGTCGAGCGCCAGCTGCAGCGCCGCGGTGCCGCCGTAGCAGGCGTGCTTCGTCTCGAAGATGCGGCAGCGCGTGGACAGCCCCAGCAGGCCCTGGACGTAGGAGGCCACCGGCTTGGAGTGGTCCACCGCCGTCTCCGTGCCCACCACCAGCAGGCCCACGTCCTCCGGCGAGCAGCCCGCGGACTCCAGCGCCATGCGCGCCGCGCGGGACGCCAGCGTCACGGTGTCCTCGTCCACCAGGGGCACGCCCATGCGCGTCACCCCCAGGCCCTCCACGTACTTGCCCGGCGCCACGCCGCGCGCCATGGCCAGGTCCGCGAGCTCCACGTAGGTATCCGGTACGGCGACTCCGATTGCTTCCAGTCCTGCCTGCATGATGGCCCCCTCGAGTTGCTGCGTGGTGTCTTTCGCGCGCACGTCTCCCGTGCACCGCGGGGTGCGCGGTGTCCGGTGACCTGGGCGGGTGTGTCTGGGATTGCGGGCCGGCGTCCTTCACGCGCGGGCCCCACCCCCGCGCCCTGGCTCCAGGGCCGGCGTCACGTCATGACTGCCCCGGCGCGCGCCGCTTCCTCGGCCCGGCGCGCGACGGGTCCTCGGTGCCGGTGTCAGCGTTGCGCGTAGGAGCCGCTGCGCAGCTCGTCGATGATGCCGGGGCCCTTGGGCGTCCAGCCCAGCAGCGCCTGCGCCTTCTGGGCGGAGAAGCGCTGGTCCAGCGCCAGCGCGTCCGCGAACGCGCCGAACTGCTTGCGCGCCTCCTCCAGGGGCCACGCCACCGTCTTGCCGCCCGCGCCCGCGCCCTCGCTCGCCGCCTGGGCGATGTCCTTGAGCTTCACGGCCGGGCCCTGCACGGCGACCAGCACGGTCCCCGCGGGGGCCTTCTCCACGGCGCGCACGTAGAGGTCCGCCAGGTCCTCCACGAACACCACCGGCCAGTGGTTCTCACCGGTGCCCACGAAGCGGGCCGCGCCGTCCTGCTTCGCGGAGGCGGTGAGCATGGAGGGGATGCCCACGGCGCGTCCGTAGACGATGCCCGGGCGGATGACGACGCCGCGCACGCCCGGCGTGTTCAGCGTGCGCTGCTCCACCGCCGGGCGCCAGGCCACCAGCGCCGCCGCGGCGAGCGGCGAGTCCTCCGTGACGACGCCCTGCGTGTCGCCGTGCACCCAGACGCCGCTGGTGTAGACGAACGCCTTGTTCGTGCCCTGGAGCGCGTCCAGCACCGCCGCGACGGCGGGCGCGTCCACGGCCTCGCTGTTGGTCGTGGCCGTCCAGACGACCGCGTCCAGGTCCTTCACCAGCGCGGCCAGCCCCTTCGTGTCCTCGAGGTCGCCCGCCACCGCCTGGATGCCGCGGGCGGTGAGCTTGTTGCGCGCGTCTTCGGAGCGCGCCAGCCCCAGGACCTGGTGGCCCGCGTGCTTGAGCGCGTCCACGACCGCCCCGCCGATGTAGCCCGTCGCGCCCGTCACAAGGATCTTCATGGTGTGCCTCTTCTCACGTTCAGGTTGGTGTCATTCGACCGTCACGCCCACGTCCTGGCCGTCGTGGGCCCAGGCGTAGGAGCGCAGCAGCAGTTGCCACACGACTTCAAGCTCGGCCTCGTCGCGCGGCCCAAAGAGCATGGGCGTCCCGGAGCGCGGATGCGGCATGCCCCAGCCCTGCTGGAACACCCGCCGCGCCGTCTCCGGCGGGAACGTCAGGTGCAGGCTGCCGTCCTCCGCCGGGTGGATGTGCGCGAACTCCGTCCCCACCTGGAACGCCGCGCGAGGACCCCGGGACGCCTCCGGCCGCAGCCAGAAGGCGCGCGCGCCCGGCACGGAGAGTGCCGCTGGGCGCCACCCGCACGTCCGGCAGCGCGGCGGCGCGCGTGAACAGGCGCTCCTGCATCGCGGGAGGCGCAAGCTGGCTCAGCTGGCGGTGCGCCAGCGGCGTCCCCGGCGGCGCGTCTGTCGTCTCCGGGCGAGGCCCCTTGCGCGCGGGCAGCCGGAAGGACGGCTCCGGCGCCGTGGACGCCAGCACCATGGACGCAAGCACCGCCGGCTGCGCGCGCGGCACGTCACCGGGCTGCGAGGTGCAGGACAGCGCGGCCAGGAGCAGCGCCGCGAGGCCCGGGGACACCGTGCGTTGGAAATCCATGACTTTCCTATAGAGCCCGTTGACGTCTGGACACTACGCGTCAGTTGGAAAAGGATTGTTTCCTGGAGGTGACCAATCCCCATGGAGCAGGTGGCGCCGTATTTCACGTTCGCGGAGGTGGTGCGCACCGGCAGCTTCACGGTGGCGGCCCGCTCGTTGGGGCTGTCCAAGGCGACCGTCAGCAAGCAGGTGATGGCGCTGGAGGAGGCGCTGGGCGTGCGGCTGTTGCAGCGCACCACGCGCAAGCTGTCGCCGACGGCGGAGGGCCGGGCGCTGGCGGCGCGGTGTCAGCGGATGACGCAGGAGCTGGAGGCGGCGAAGGCGGAGGTGCTGCTGTTGCGCCGCAAGCCGCGCGGCCCCTTGCGCGTGAGCATCCCCATGTCCTTCGGGCTGATGCGGGTGCTGCCGGCGATGCCGGAGTTCCTGGAGCGCTACCCGGAGATTGAGTTGGACATCCAGCTGGATGACCGGGTGGTGGACCTGGTGGAGCAGGGCTTCGACGCGTGCATCCGCATCGCGCAGCTGCCGGACTCGTCGCTGCTCGCGCGGAAGCTGGCCTCCAGCCGCCGCGTCATCTGCGCGACGCCCGCGTACCTCCACCGGCACGGCACGCCGCACCGGCCGGAGGACCTGCGCCAGCACCGCTGCCTCCAGTACACGTACCTGGCCTCCGGCACCGCGTGGCGCCTGCGCGGGCCGGGGGACGTGGAGTCCCTGGTGGAGACCACCGGCACGCTGAAGGCCAACAGCAGCCTGGCCCTGAAGACGGCGGTGCTGGGCCACGCCGGCATCGCGCAGTTCCCCCTCTTCGCGGTGTGGGAGGAGCTGCGGGACGGACAGCTCGTGGAGGTGCTGGACGACCACACGCTCCCGGACCTGTCCATCTGGGCCGTGCACGCGCAGGGGCGCACCGTCACGCCGAAGGTGGGCGCGTGGATGGACTTCCTGGCGCGGCGCTTCGCGGACGAGCCCGGGTGGAACCTGGGCGCCCAGGCGAAGCGCGGCGGCTGAAGCGGCCTGGAGGAAACGTCAGCCCTTGCGGGCGTTCGCCTGCCAGTCGTGGCGCATGCGCAGCTTGCTCAGCTGCGCGGAGGCCACCTGCGTGCGCGCTCCATCCGCGGCCAGCTTCCAGGCGTGGCTCTGGGTGAAGATGAGGTTTCTGCCGCCGCGCAGCACGGTGGCCTCGAACTCCACCAGCGTGCCCAGGGGCGTGGCGGACAGCATCATCGCGTTGAAGTTGCTGGTGAGCGCGTACTCGTCCGGCCCCAGCATGGGCAGCGTGGCCAGCATGCTGACCACGTCCAGCATGGAGTAGATGACCCCGCCGTGCAGCGTGTGGCTGAGGTTGTCGATGGCCTCCGTGACGCGCAGGCGGCACTTGCAGTAGCCGGGGCGCTGCTCCAGCAGCTCCAGGCCGCAGTAGCGCTGGTAGGCGTGCTCCAAGAGGGCGCGGGAGTGCGCCTGGGCGTGCTCGCTCAGGTCCGTCGTTTTGTCGTTCGTCACAGGGTCCGTCCGATGATGTCCAGCATGACTTCCCGGGCGCCGCCGCCAATGCCCAGCAGGCGCGCGTCGCGGTAGATGCGCTCCACGCGCGAGGGTTCGACGCAGCCGTGCGCGCCGTGCAGCTGCACCGCGTCGTGGGCCACCCGCTCCAGCACGTCCACGGCGGTGTTCTTCGCGATGGCGGCCCGCGCCGCGGTGAGCTGTCCTTCCGCCTGCCAGCGCACCGCCTGCTCCACGAAGACGCGCGCCACGCTCAACTCCGAGTGCCGCTCCGCCAGGCGCTGGCGCAGCACGGACTTGTCCAGGAGCGCCTCGGTGCCCACGCGCCGCGCGCGGCAGTGCTCCACGGTGTCGCGCAGGGCCAGCTCCGCGGACGCCAGGGCCATCACCGCCAGGTTCAGCCGCTCCTGTTGCAGGCACTGCTGGAGCAGCCGGCCCGCCTCGCGGCCGTGGAGGAGGAGGCGCGCGGGCGTGGACTCGAAGCGCAGGGCCGCGAGCGGCAGGCAGCGCCAGCCCAGGCACGCCAGGCGTTCGTGGCTCAGGCCCGGGGCGTTGCCCTCCACCAGGAACAGCCCCAGGGCCCCGTCCAGCAGCGCGCCCACCAGCAGCAGGTCCGCGCGGCCGCCGTTGCAGATGAAGCGCTTGTCGCCGGTGAGCCGGTGGCCGTCGCCGTGGGGCTCGGCGCGGCACTCGAAGCCGCGCAGGTCGGAGCCCGCCTGGGGTTCGGTCAGCGCGAGCACGATGCCCTGGTCGCCCCGGAGCACGGAGGGCACCACCCGGGCCGCCACCGCCGCGTCGGCGCCCTGCACCGCCTTGAGGCTGACGAAGTGCGACCCGAGCCCCATGGTGATGCCCTGCGCGCCGCCCAGGGTCAGCTCCTCCACCAGCACCGCCAGCCGGCCCGGGTCGTCCGGGAGCCGCTCCGGGGAGTGCCCCAGCGACAGCAGGCCCGCCCTGCCCGCCTGCCGCCAGAGCTCCAGCGGGTAGGCCCCTTCGCGCTCCCACGCGTCCACGTGGGGCCGCACGTGGTCGTTGACGAAGGCGCGCACCCGCCCCCGGAACTCTTCCGTCGTGGAGTCCATCTAGAACACCGTGCTCTGGGCCAGCTGCTGGAAGCGCTGGACGATGGGCGCGAGCCTCGCGGGGGACACCTCTCCCTCCGGCTCGAAGTAGTAGAGCCGGGTGAAGTCGTTCATCACCTGGAGCATCTCCCGCGAGCGCCGCGCGGCGCGGATTTCATAGCGCTGGAGCGCCGCCGTCAGGTCCGCGTCGCAGTGCCCCACCAGGGCCTGCGCCAGCATGAAGCCGTTCTCCAGGCCCAGCGTCAGCCCGTAGCCCAGGGTGGGCAGCATCGCGTGGATGCTGTCGCCCAGGAGCACCACCCGGCCGCGGAACCACTGGCCCTCGCCCGTCAGCGCCTTGAGCTTGTGGGTGAGGATGTCCTGCTCGGGCGTCTGGCCAATCATCCGCAGGAGGTCCTGGGGCAGCGGCGCGAACAGCTCCAGCAGCCCCTGCCGGTCCAGCAGCGGCTGGTCGCGGTGCTGGTAGGCGGCGAACCAGTAGCGCAGCGACGTGGCCTTGTTGAGCGGGTACGTCACCACGCGCGAGTGCCGCGACGCGAAGATCTGACAGCGGTCCGACTGCAGCAGCGGCGAGTCGAACTTCACCACGCCCCGGCTGGCGACGAGGCCCGTGTCATGGGGCACGAGCCCCGGGTTGACGAAGGCGCGCGTCGTGGACGACACGCCGTCCGCGCCCACCGCGAGGTCGAAGTCGAAGCGGTGGCCGTTGGTGAAGGTGAGGCGCACCTGGTCGCCCACGTTCTCCAGCGACTCGCAGCCCATGCCGTAGTGGATGTCGTCCTCGTCCAGGCGGTCCGCGAGCAGGCGGAACAGCTCCGTGCGCAGGAACATCATCGCGGGCGCGGGCAGCCCAGCCCGGCCGGCGCACCGGCTGGCTGTGGACCAGCCGCCCGTGCTTGTCGTGCGTGTCCAGGAACTCGATGGGCTGCCCCCGGGAGAGGAAGGCGCGGTCCTTGAGCACGAAGCGCAGCACCTGCATGGCCTGGGGCCAGACGTAGATGCCCGTCCCGGAGTCCCGGGGCCCCGTGCCGCGCTCGAAGACGACGCAGTCCACGCCCAGCCGCTTGAGCATGACGGCGCAGGCCAGCCCGTTGAGGCCCGCGCCGATGATGGCGACCCTCATGCCGCCTCCTCGCGGGCGCTCCACAGGGGCTGGCTGACGGAGGAGCGCAGCGAGTACCGGTTCTGCAACAGGCACAGGCTGGTCAGCTCCATCAGCATCGGGTCCAGCAGGCCCTGCTCATGCGCGCTCAGCGTGGGCAGCTTCTCCAGCAGGTTGCGCACGCGGGCGGGGTCGAAGAAGGGCAGCGCGTCCAGCTCCGAGCCGTTCAGCACGTCGCGCACCAGCTGGTACAGCCGGCCCTTCTGCTGGAGCGTGGCGGGCGGCGCGCGGAAGTAGTGCTTCTTGCGCTTGTAGAGGGCGTCCGGCAGGTACGGCCGCATGGCCTCGCGGAAGACGTACTTCTCCGTGGAGCCGCGCACCTTCATCCAGACGGGCATCTGGCACGCCAGCTCCACCACGTGGTGGTCCAGCAGCGGCACCCGGCCCTCGATGCTGTGGGCCATCTCCATGCGGTCCCCCAGCGTGGTGAGCACGAAGTTGGGCAGGTAGGACTTGGCCCACAGGTACATGGACTTGTGGACGGGGTCGCGCCCCTCCAGGTTGCGGTGGTCCAACCGGTCGTAGAACTGGCGGTAGGGGTCGCTGCCCGCGAACTGCTCGCGGAAGTCCGGGCGGTAGAGCGCCTCCAGCGCCTTGAACCAGCCGGCCTGGTTGTCCAGCCAGGACACGCCGTGGGACAGCTGCTGCACCATCCAGTGGATGTCCTGGGGCATGTCGGGCTGGACGTAGCCGTTCTCGCTCTCCTGGATGCGCTGGCGCAGCTTGGTGACGAGCGCCGGGTCCTGCCGCTCCGGGTTGTAGAGCAGCATGTCGCGGCGGAAGTGCGGGTAGCCGGCGAAGACCTCGTCGGCGCCCTCGCCGGTGAGGACGACCTTCATGCCGGCGTCGCGCACCGTCTCACTGAGGATGTACTTGGCCACGCCGTGCGCGTTGAAGAACGGCGTCTCGTTGTGCCAGAGCGCCTGCTCGAAGTGGTCCGCCAGGTCGTCCTGCGACACGGCCACGGTGTGGAAGCGCGCGCCGTTGTGCTCCGCGGCCAGCCGCGCGAACTTGTTCTCGTCGTAGTCGTCCATGTCCGTGAAGGACAGGTTGAACGCGTCCAGCGGCTGGCCGGACAGCTGCGTGGCCACGCCCAGCATGGCGGAGGAATCAATGCCGCCGCTCAGGTAGACGCCCATGGGCACGTCCGCGCGCAGGCGCAGGCGCACGGACTGCTCCACCGCGGCGCGGATGGCCTCCACCATGCCCTGCTCGTCCGCGGGGTCCGGCGCGTCCTGGCGGGCGAACTCCATGTCCCAGTAGCGGCCGTGGTGCAGGCCGCCGCTGTCCGCCATCACCCAGCACCCGGGCTGCACGCTCTTCACGCCCTTGAAGAGGGTGTGATCGCGCAGGTAGAAGGCGCGGCTCGCGTACGCGTGCTCGTCCCACTCCGCCGGGACGCCCGCGGCCAGCAGCGCTTTAATCTCCGACGCGAAGTACCAGGCGCCCCGGTGCTGCGCGTAGAACATGGGCTTGATGCCCATGCGGTCGCGCACCGCCAGCATCAGGCGGCGCTGCCGGTCGAAGAGCAGGATGGCGAACTCGCCGCGCAGCTGCTTCAGGCCCGCCAGGCCGGAGCGGCGGTACAGGTGCAGGGCAATCTCACTGTCGGAGTCCGTCTTGAACTGGCAGCCGAGCGCCTGGAGCTCGCGGCGGATCCGCTCGTGATCATAGAGCTCGCCGTTGACCACCAGCGCGATGTCCCCCTCGTCCGCGACGATGGGCTGCCGGCCGTTGTCCAGGCCGATGATGCTCAGCCGGACGTGGCCCAGGACCGCGCGGCCAGCCGGGTCATGCCACAGGCTGCGCTCGTCGGGGCCGCGGTGGTGGAGGGTGGTCAGCGCGGTGATGAGGCCGCGCTCGTCGAAGCCGGAGGGGGAACGCTGGTAGACGCCAATGAATCCGCACATAGCAGGGCCGCTTCCTTCAATGGATATGTGTCCGTCAGCGCCAGCGCGCGCGGGGCCCGGGCAAAGGGCCGTCGAGTGCTGGCGGAGCCCATGGCGGTCCGTCCTGGAATCACGTCCAGACCGGCCACGGGGTTTTCTGTCAATGGATTGCAACCCGCTGGAGGAGCTGGCGCGTGCTCAGCCATGCCCCGGTCCAGCGGAAGCTGTTCAGGCGGTCATCGAGTGCTTCCGGTACCGCGACAGTCTCTACCCATGTCTCCCCCTCTGAAACCCGGCCCACGGCGGTCCTGACGGCGGATGGACGCACCGCGACCGACGGGTATTGGACATAACATCATCAAAAACAAATCGATAGCAGAAATCTCGTAACAAGCCTTTTAACGCGTTCAATCCACCCTCACTGGACTGTTTCGCTCTCCCGCCCCGCGAGCAACGGCTCACGGCATTTAACGCCTGCCATTGGAGTCCCTGGCGGCGGCAGATATCGCCTGACGCAGATAACGCCTGTCTTGAGAGCCACAGCCCATACACAGACATTCACTTCCGGCGCGGGAGCCGTGAACCTGGAGTGACGGCGTCCCGTGGGGGCGCATCCCGCGGAGGTCCCCGAGGATTGAGCGCGGGCCCCGGGCGGGGTTTGTTTCGCCCCCCATGGAAGGCCCCGGCATCCTCGTCCGACACCCCGCCGCGCGGTGGGGGCTGCTCACCCTGCTGTCGCTCCTCGTGCTGTCCGCCGTTCCCCTGTCCGGGGTGACGTCGCGGGGGACGCTGAAGGAGGGCTACACCGACCACGTGCGCCACCCGTACGTGGTCTGGGTGGGGCTGCATCGCGGGCTCCAGGCCCTCTACACCGCGCCGCTGGGCGAGCTGCGCGAGGGCATCCCCTACCGGCAGGCCATCGACCAGTGGCTGGACGTGCCGTACGTGTATCCGCCCGGGGCGCTGGTGCTCTTCCTGCCCCTGGCGCTCGTGGGCGAGTGGGTGCCGATGTCGCCCCTGGCCTTCGGGCAGGTGTGTCTGCTGTACCTGCTGCTCTTCGCGCACATGGCGCTCTACGCGGCGCTGCGGCTGCTGGACGGGCTCCCGGCGGGAGGCCGCTGGGCGGTGGGGCTGCTCTGCTGGCTGGTGCTGATGCGGCTGGCGCTCCATGGCCAGTACGACGGCGCGTGGCTCGTCTGCGGGGTGCTGGCGCTGGCGGCGCTCGGGAAGGACCGCCCGGAGGTCGCGCTCCGGTG
>NZ_JBKGHJ010000207.1:0-14048 GCF_046520365.1 Corallococcus sp. 4LFB | reverse complement strand
AGGCGCCCTCCACCTCACGCTGGGACCTGACGCAGGAGGACGCGGCGCCCTGGGAGGACGGAGCCGGGGCCCCGGCGCCCGGGAGCCCGCCGAGGATCCGCCGGGGGCCGTCGGGCCGGGAGCACTTCTGGCGGAGCCCTGACGCGGGGGCGGAGGCGCACCCGCCGTGGGGCATGAGGTCGCGACAGCGATGTTCCGAGGTGTTGGCGGGACCCCGGAGCCAAGCTGTGCGCTTGACCCATGGGGAGGGCTCCCCTAGAAAACCGGGGCTTTGCCCGTCATCTCCCCCGGAGGAATCCCCCGCATGCGACGACTTGCCCCGATGCTCCTCGCCGCGCTCGCCGTCCTGGCGGCCGCCTGCGAGAAGAAGACGCAGCCCACGGGAGAGGCGGGGGGCCCGCCCGCGGCGCAGTCCCCGGCCACCGCGCAGGGCGGCGGCGCGCCTCCGGGGGGTAACGACGTCATCGTGCTGGGCGAAGTGGGCGCGCTGACGGGCGGTCAGGCGACGTTCGGCATCTCCACCCGCAACGGCATCGCGCTGGCGGTGAAGGAGGCCAATGCCGCGGGCGGCGTGAAGGGCAAGAAGCTGGTCGTGCGCGTGTACGACGACCAGAGCAAGCCCGAGGAGGCGGCGCAGGCCGTCACCCGCCTCATCACCCAGGACAAGGTGGCGCTCATCCTGGGCGAGGTGGCGTCCTCCAGCTCCCTGGCCATGGCGGAGAAGGCGCAGGCGGCCGGCGTGCCCATGATCACCCCGTCGTCCACCAACCCCTCCGTGACGGAGAAGGGCGACTACATCTTCCGCGTCTGCTTCATCGACCCGTTCCAGGGCTTCGTGATGGCGAAGTTCGCGCGGGAGAACCTCAAGCTCAACAAGGTCGCCGTCCTCCAGGACAACAAGAGCGCCTACTCCATTGGCCTCACGGAGGTGTTCCGCCAGAAGTTCGCGGAGCTGGGCGGGAAGATCACGGTCACGGAGAGCTACAGCCAGGGCGACACGGACTACCGCGCGCAGCTGACCGCCATCAAGAAGACGCAGCCGGAGGGCATCTACGTGCCGGGCTACTACAGCGAGGTGGGCGTCATCGCCCGCCAGGCGCGCGAGCTGGGCCTGAAGGTGCCGCTGATGGGCGGCGACGGCTGGGACTCCGAGAAGCTCTTCGAGCTGGGTGGCAGCGCCATTGACGGCAGCTACTTCTCCAACCACTACTCGCCGGACAACCCGGACGCGCGCGTGAAGAAGTTCATCGCGGACTACAAGGCGGACTACGGCGCGGTGCCGGACGCGCTCGCGGCGCTGGGCTACGACGCCGCGCGCGTCGCCATCGACGCGCTCAAGCGCGCCCCGGACACCAGCGGCCCGGCCCTGCGCGCGGCCATCGCGCAGACGAAGGACTTCCCCGGCGTGGCGGGCAACATCACGCTGGATGAGAAGCGCAACGCGGTGAAGTCCGCCGTGGTGCTGAAGGTCGAGGACGGCAAGTCCACCTACGTCACCACCATCTCTCCGTAGTCCAGGGCCCCCCCCGGCATGTCGCAGCTCCTCCAGCACCTCATCAACGGTCTGGCCTCCGGTACCATCTACGCCCTGGTCGCCCTGGGCTACACGATGGTGTACGGCGTCCTCAAGCTCATCAACTTCGCCCACGGCGACGTGATGATGGTCGGCGTCTACATGGGCTACGCGACCGCCTTCGCCCTCGGGCGCCAGGCGCAGCGTTCCCTGTGGGGCGTGGTCGTCATCTTCGCGGTGGCCATGGTGGGGTGCGCGCTGCTCGGCTTCCTCATCGAGCGCTTCGCCTACCGCCCGCTGCGTGAGAAGCCGCGCCTCACCGCGCTCATCACCGCCATCGGCATCTCGTTCGCGCTGTCGTACGGCTTCCAGCTGGACATCGGCTTTTTGCCGGGCGCGTCCCCCCGGGCCTTCCCGGAGGTCATCGTCCCCAGCGAGTGGTTCATCGTGGGCGACCGGGACGTGGTCATCTGGAACTGGCAGGTCATCAGCTTCCTCATCGCCGTGGGGCTGATGGCCGCGCTCCAGTTCCTCGTGTACCGCACGCGCTTCGGCAAGGCGATGCGCGCGGTGTCCTTCGACCACCGCACCGCGGCGCTGATGGGCATCCCCACCGACCGCATCATCGCGCTGACGTTCATGCTCTCCAGCGCGCTGGCGGCGGGCGCGGGCCTGCTCTACGCCATCAAGGACACGTCCGTGAGTCCGCTCATGGGCCTGTACGTGGGCCTCAAGGCCTTCGTGGCGGCGGTCATCGGCGGCATCGGCAACGTGCCGGGCGCCGTGGTGGGCGCGCTGCTGCTGGGGCTGGTGGAGGAGTTCGTCGTGGGCTACGCGGCCAGCACCTGGCGTGACGCGGTGGCCTTCGGCTTCCTCATCCTGGTGCTGCTGGTGAAGCCGGGCGGCCTCTTCGGCCGCGTCGCGGCGGAGAAGGTCTGATGGCGGCCCCTGGCGTTACGACGCTGTCCGACGTGGACGCGGGCCGCGTGCCCCCGGCCCTGCGCGGCATCCTGCCCGTGCTCATCGCGCTGCCGGTGCTGGCGCTGGCGGAGGTGCTGCTGGGCGCCTCGCCCTTCGCCACGTACCTGCTGTCCGTGGTGGGGGTGAACATCATCCTCGCGGTGAGCCTCAACATCGTGAACGGCATGACGGGCCAGTTCTCCATTGGCCACGCGGGCTTCATGGCCGTGGGCGCGTACATCGCGGGCGTCACGTCGCTGGAGTTCAAGGAGGTGGCGCTGTCGTTCCTGCCCGTGGCGGCCAGCGACCAGGTGCTCTTCACCGTGGCGCTGCTCGCGGGCGGCACCTGCGCGGCGCTGTGCGGCTTCCTCGTGGGCCTGCCGTCCCTGCGGCTGCGCGGGGACTACCTGGCCATCGTGACGCTGGGCTTCGGCGAAATCATCCGCGTGGTGGTGCAGAACACGGAGGCCTTCGGCCGCGCGCTGGGCCTGTCCGGCATCCCGCAGTACTCCACCGTGGCCATGGTGTACTTCTGGGTCTTCCTGGTGGTGCTGGTGGCCCGGCGCATCGCGGGCTCCAGCCACGGCCGCAGCCTGTGGGCCATCCGCGAGGACGAGGTGGCCGCGGAGGCCATGGGCGTGGACACCACCGGCTACAAGGTCCGCGCGTTCGTCATCTCGTCGTTCTTCGCGGGCATCGCGGGCGGCCTGTTCGCGCACTTCGTGCCCATCATCAACCCGGGCTCGTTCACCTTCGTGAAGTCCATGGAGGTCGTCGTCATGGTGGTGCTGGGCGGCCTGGGCTCCAGCACGGGCGCCATCGTCGCGGCCATCTTCCTCACGCTCCTGCCGGAAGGCCTGCGCTCGCTGTTCGGCGCGCTGGGCGCGCAGGGCAGCCTGGCGCAGAAGGTGGATCAGATCCGCATGCCCGTGTACGGCATCCTGCTGGTGGTGCTGATGCTGGCCCGGCCGCAGGGCCTGTTCGGCACGAAGGAGCTCTGGGACGTGCTGCCCCGGTGGCTTCCCCGGAAGAAGAAGGGGCTGACATGAGCGCCGCCGTGACCCCTGTCTCCGCCCCGGGCACTGGAGACGCGCTGCTCCATGCGTCCGGCGTGAGCATCCGCTTCGGGGGCCTCAAGGCCCTCACGGACTTCAACCTCACCGTGCGCCAGGGGGACCTGCTGGGCCTGATTGGTCCCAACGGCGCGGGCAAGTCCACCGCGTTCAACGTGCTCACCGGCGTGTACCCGCCCACCGAGGGCGAGGTGCGCGTGGCCGGCCAGCGGGTGAACGGCTGGGTGCCGCATCAAATCAACCACCTGGGCCTCGCGCGCACGTTCCAGAACATCCGCCTGTTCCGCGCCCTGACGGCGCTGGACAACGTGAAGGTGGCCTGCCGCGCCCAGGGCGGGCTGCACCCGGTGCGCCTGGGCGCCATGGCGAAGGCGGGCACGGCGCTGCGCAACTACCGCGACTGGTGGCGCGCGCTGCTGCTCACCCCCGGCTTCCAGGCCGAGGAGCGCGAGCTGACGCGCCAGGCCGAGCACCTGCTGGAGGTCATGGGCCTGTCCCACCGCCGCGACGAGGAGGCGAAGAACCTCCCCTACGGCGAGCAGCGCCGGCTGGAGATTGCCCGCGCGCTGGGCACGCGCCCCAAGGTGCTGCTGCTGGACGAGCCCGCGGCGGGCATGAACACGCGTGAGAAGGCGGACCTGATGGTGCTCATCCGCCGGCTGCGCGACGAGTTCTCGCTGGGGGTGCTGGTCATCGAGCACGACATGAAGCTGGTGATGGGCATCTGCGAGCGCATCACCGTGCTGGACCACGGGGAGACCATCGCCCGCGGCGCTCCGGCGGAGGTGCGCAGCGACCGCAAGGTCATCGAGGCGTACCTGGGCGACAGCTACCTGGAGTCCCACGGAGGCGCGGCGTGAGCGAGCCGGTGAAGGTGCTGGGTGAGCGGCGCGCGTTCGACCCGCTGTTGACGGTGGACGGCATCCAGGTCCGCTATGGCGCCATCCAGGCGCTGCGGGGCGTGTCCCTGACGGTGGGCAAGGGCGAGATGGTGGCCCTCATCGGCGCCAACGGCGCGGGCAAGACGAGCACCCTGCGCGCGGTGAGCGGCATGCTCAAGCCGTCCGCGGGCCGCATCACGCTCGCGGGGCAGGACATCACGGGCCTCAAGGCGCACCAGCTGGTGCCGCGCGGCATGGCGCACGCGCCGGAGGGGCGGGGCATCTTCCCCAACCTCACCGTGTTCGAGAACCTGGAGCTGGGCGCGTACCTGCGCAAGGACACCGCCCAGGTGCGCCTGGACATGGACAAGGGCTTCAGCCTCTTCCCGGTGCTGCGCGAGCGTCAGCGGCAGCTGGCGGGCACGCTGTCCGGCGGCGAGCAGCAGATGCTGGCCATCGCCCGGGCGCTGTTGAGCAAGCCGCAGCTGCTGCTGCTGGACGAGCCGTCCCTGGGCCTGGCGCCGCAGGTGACGGAGACCATCTTCCGCACGCTGCGCGAGGTGAACGCCACCGGCGTCAGCGTGCTCCTGGTGGAGCAGAACGCACACCTGGCCCTCAACGCCGCCCACTACGGCTACGTGCTGGAGACGGGCGAGGTGGTGATGGCCGGCCCCGGCAAGGCGCTGCTGGACAGCGCCGAGGTGCGGCGCGCGTACCTGGGCGAATAGCCCTCCCGCGCCGACTTTCCGGCCCCGGGGCGCGTTGTCCGCCCCCGGACGCTTCCGGGGGCGGGGCGGGGGCAAGTTCCTCGCGCCGTGTCGAAACTCGGGTAGTCAGCGGCGGAGCACTTCGTCTAGCGTCCGATAAGACTCGCTGTCTCATTCCTCTTCCCTCTCAGGAAGCGTGCCCATGCGTCCGTTGTCCCGCCTCCTCCTTGCCTCGCTCACCACCCTCGCGCTCATCGCCGGCGCGTGCGCCAACCAGCAGAAGACCGACGGTTCCTCCTCGGGCGGCACTGGTGGCCCCCAGGCGACCTCCACCATCGAGGACGTGCCCAACGATGCCGCCGCGGGCGCGGACGGCACCGCCACGGCGGCCCCCGCCCCAACCTTCAAGCCCTACGAGGCCACGGAAGGCTTCGTCATCGGCATGCCCACGGAGCCCCAGGTTGAGCGCAAGCAGGTTCCGCTGGGCGCCAACACCGTGAACACCGCCGCGTTCTCCGCGCGCATGGAGGACGGCACCATCTACTCCATCAGCACCGCGGACTACCCGGAGAAGCTGGTGGCGAGCCGTCCTCCGGAGGCCCTGCTGAACGAGGGCAAGGACGGCCTGGTGAAGCAGGTCCAGGGCACCGTCAAGGAAGAGTCGGACGTCACCCTGGATGGCTACCCCGGCAAGGCCTACACGGTCAGCTCGCCGGTGGTGGGGGAGCTGAAGGCGCGCAACTTCCTGGTGGGCCCGCGCCTGTACACGCTGCTGGTCATCTACAACCCCAACCACCCCAACACCACGGCGGACACGTTCCTCACCTCGCTGAAGCTGGTGAACCCGCCTCCGGCCCTCACCACGGCCACGCCGGACGCCGGCATGTCCATGGACGCCGGCATGTCCATGGACGCGGACGCGGGCATGGCCACCGACGCGGGCACCCCCGCCCCGCGCCGCCGCAAGGCGAAGTAGTCGCAAGACACTGACGCGGCGCCCCCACGAGTCTTGAGAGCCGTGGGGGGCGTCGTGCGGTGTGGGTGTGTTCACCTGTCCGCGTGGAGAGTGTCGGGCCCTCCGGGTCCGCCTCCGCCGGATTTCGCCCACCCGATTGCTCCCGGGTCCGCCATCCCTACCTTTCGCGCGGGGATACGACAGGGGGCGCAATCACATGATGTCCTGGGTGGGAGCCCTGCTGACCACGGTGGTGGCGGCGGGTGGGGTGCCCATGGTGCCGGCTGGCGGGGGCAATGCCCTGACGCTGCCGGCGCATCGGCATGCGGTGCGGATTGAAACGGGCAACGGGCATGCGCCCACGTGGCTCCTGGCCATCCAGCAGCAGGGGGCGGAAGGCGAGGGGCTGAACCTCTTCCGCTCCGAGGATGGCTTCGAGAGCTTCACGAAGCTGGCCGCCATCCAGCCGGATACGTCGCACCACGACCGCGCGGAGCTGGTGGCGGTGGGGCGGGACGTGGCGATGGTCTACGCGTACGAGGGGCCTTCACTCGCGGCGTCGTCGCGGCACGACGTGTACTTCCAGTGGTGGCGCTACGACGAGGCGCGGGACACCTGGACGCCGGAGCCGGCGGTGCGGGTGTTCAACGCGGACAGCACCCAGGCGTACTCGCGGGCCTTGCTGGCGCAGGACTCGAAGGGGCGGCTGTGGGTGCAGGCGTTCCGGCTGGAGCCGGACGGCGGCGCCACGGCGGTGGTGGCGGTGTCCACCGACGGCGGCGCCAGCTTCCAGCGGCAGCCGAACCTGGGGCGGACGCGGAGGCGGGGCGGGGGGCGGCTGCTCAGCGTGGGGTCGAAGCTCGTCTTTTTCTGGGCCATGCACGACGGCTTCGAGCCCACGCGGCTGCGGGTGCGCGACGCCGCGGACCCCCTGGACACGTGGGGCCCCAGCGGGACGCGTTCTCCGACGGCATCTACCACGGCGCGGCGCTGAGCGCGGTGGAGGACGGCCAGGGTGGCATCCACCTGGTCTACAAGGACGAGACGGAGCGGCTGTACTACCGGCGCTTCGACGGGACGTCCTTCGGCTCGCGCATCCTGGTGGAGGGGACGCCGGACTGGGCGCTGCAGCCCGCCGTCACGCGCATCGGGGAGGCGCTGTATGTCTTCTACAATCACTTCCAGACGGCCACGGACTACGAAGTCCGGGTGCGGGTGCTGCGCGATGGCGTGTTCAGCGCCCCGGTGACGCTGGACTCCCGCACGAGCTTCAAGGGCTACCTGAGCGCGCTGGACGTGCTGCCGGACAGCGCCACGGAGGTGCCGTGCTTCTACGGGGACGCGCTGGACGCGAACTCCAGCGGCCGGGTGATGCGCGTGGCCCTGCCGCGCCAGCCGGAAGGGGGCGGCTCCGGGCAGGACGGCGGGAGCGGCGGCGGCGCGGATGGAGGCTCGGCCCCTCCGGATGGCGGGAGCGTGCCGGATGGCGGCGTGGACGCGGGGACGCCGGATGGCGGCGGCGCGGGTGACGGAGGTTCAGGGACGGATGGGGGCGTGGACGCGGGGACGCCGCCGGTGGATGGCGGGGTGCAGGGGCCGGTGACGCTGGAGCCGGTGTTCACGAACACGACGCACGAGGTGCTGGCGGTGGACGGCGCGGGCACGGTGTACGCGCTGGCGCTGGACGGGAGCCGCTCGAAGCTGTGGGCGAGCACGGATGGCGGGCGCACCTTCAGCGCGAGAGGGCAGGGGGTGGGCGGGGCGTCGTTCTGGGTGATGGCGGTGCTGGAGGACGGGACGCTGCTGGCGCAGATGAGCCGCAGCGGCAGCTACCACCTGGCGCGCTCCACGGACGGCGGGGCGACGTGGGCGGATGTTGCATCGCTGGGGAACTACCGCGCGATGTCGCCCGCGAGCTTCGCGGAGCTGGGCGGCACGGTGTTCTTCCTGGAGTACCAGACGTTCACGTCGGCGAGCACGCCGCTGCGGCTGTGGGCGAGCACGGACGGCGGGGCGACGTGGACGGTGCGGGCCACGTTCCAGGACCACCGGCACGGCACGGCGCTGCACGCGGACCCGGCGCGGAGCGTGTTGTGGGCCACGTTCGGCAGCAGCAGCACGCAGGCGGCGGTGGTGCGCTCCACGGACGGGGGCCTCACGTGGACGAAGGTGATGGGCGGCTACGCGGCCAACGCGGTGACGGGGACGGTGTTGTCCGGAGGGGAGCTGCTCCTGGGGCAGTCCACGCTCTACGAGCCGGAGCACCCGAAGCTCCTGCGCGTGTACGCGAGCGGAAGGGTGGACGCGCTGCTGACGTTGCCGGGCCGGCGTACTCGCTGGAGGCGCTGACGGGAGGCGGCTTCGTGCTGGGAACGGCGAGGGCGGACGTGGGGGACGTGCAGCCCGCGTCGGACGTGTACGCGCGCCTCTTCACCAGCACGGACGGCGTGACGTGGACGGAGGCCCGGAGATTCGAGCGGGCCGGGAGTGGCGTCCTGGCCCGGGCGGAGGTCTGGGGCGTGCTGCCCAACGGCGACCTGGTGGTGCGAGCGGAGAACCTGATGGGCTTCGGAACCGGAGGCAAGGGGTTCCAGGTCCTGCGGGTGAAGCGCTGAGGCACGGCGTCACGGTGGGGCGCGGTGCCCCACCGTGAGCCGGTTCGTCACGGAGGCGCGGACATCAGGTGGAAGACGTTGCCGAAGTTACCGACAGCCCAGATGTCACCGGGGTTGTTGCCTGCAATGTCATACAGGCTCCCTCCCGCGAGAGGGAACGTCTGCCAGTTCGTACCATTCCAGTGATAAATGTTTCCAACCGCTGTCGTGATGTAGATGGAGCCTTCGCCAAACGCGAGCACGCTCGTGAACTGCTCCGTGACGCCCTGAGGACCTGTCTGTGTCGTCCAAGAACCATCTTTCCACTTGAGAATCGCTCCTGCCTTGCCCACCGCGTAAGCCAAGCGCGGTGAAACGACATGCACTCCCCACAACCATGGAGTGTTGGAAGGAATCGAGGAGGTACTCCAGGCCGTATCGGCTGCGGAGCGCTGGAGGATGTGGCCTAGGCCAGGATCTCCGATGCCGCCCACGGCGAATAGCTTATCGGTCAGTGTGCCCGAAACATCGAACAGGGGCTTGTCCTTGTGGTTCGTGACGACAGCCGTATTGACGCCTCCGTCCCAATTGAAGGTTCTGCCGTCGGCCCCATTGGACGTGCTTGCGACGCCGATGATCTGCACGCCACCATCCGCGGCCGGGAAACCAATGAGACCGGTGGTGGTGCCCGATGCCATGGGGGGCTTGACCGGATTGCAATCCGTGCTGGACGGCGTCTGGATGGAAAGGGCATCGCCATCAGCGCCAATGTAAGCGGTTTCAGTGACTGGATCCGCCCATACGCTGTAGAGCGCCCGAGGGGTCGTGGGGCTCCCCGTGCAACTGCCTGGGATGAGCGCGAAGCTCGTGGAGTTGGGTCGCTTGACGGCGCGGGTCGAGTCCTCGCCCACGACCCAGACACCCCCATCGCCATAGAGCGAGATGCTGCGCAGCGCCGCTCCTCCGTCGTTGACGGATTGGGCGACCCACGTGGGGCCTCCATTGGGGCATGCGCCTTCGTCCGCCACCGTGTCGCAATTATTGTCTTCCCCGTCACAGAGTTCATCCGCGGCGGGATGGGTGAAGGGATTGCCGTCATTGCAGTCCCCGCTAGCGTTGGCGACATAGGTCCCAGCATCGGTGCTGGGGTTGACGCACGACGACACGCTCCCCGCGTCGCGACCGTAGTTGTCTCCATCGTCATCCAGGTACCAGGTAGGGACAGTGGGGGGAGGCTGGCAAAGTGTCCCGCCGGTGGCATTGCATTGCGTAATGCCATTGGTGCACTGGGTGACCGAATCAGTACAGGTACTGCCGACGTTGAAGGTTTCGTCCGTGCCGGCGACGCAGTTGTCATCCTTGCCGTTGCAGATCTCAACGGCCAGGGGATTCACGGTTTTGTCGCTGTCGTCGCAGTCGTCGTGCGGCGCCGACAGTGGGAGCCGGTTGTTCGGCAGCGTCGCGCTACACACCCAGACTTCACCTCGGTTCTTGTCTCCGTGGTCGTCCTCGTCCTCGTCCGCCCAGGCGAGCTGCGCCTCGGGGGTGTAGCATTCAGTCTGCTGGACGTTGTCAGGGGCGCATCGATAGTTGCCCGTGCAGCCGTTGCTCACGTTGGTGCACGTCCCGCCGATATCGAAGCCCTCATCGACGCTACCGGAGCAGTTGTCGTCCTTGTCGTTGCACAGCTCCGCGACGCCTGGATTGATCGCCTTGCCCGTGTCCGGGTTGTCCATGCAGTCAGTGCCCCCTGCCGACTGGGGGACGTAGCCATCCATGTCCAGGTCCGGAGCCGCCACCGTGAGGCGCAGCTCCGGGGGCTTGCCGTCCTTCCCGCTGCCCTTCGGGACGGTGATGCCCTGCTTGTTGTTGCGCACGGCGTTCCCGTCGCACTTCCCGTTCACGGGCAGCGCCTCGAAGGCATCCGCCGTCACGGAGATGGTCGTGCCCCACTTCTCCGGCAGCAGCACGCCCACCACGATTTCGCCGTCGGGGGTGGCGTTCTTCTCCCGGACCGCGACGTCCGTCGCGAGCGTGGCCCCACTGGCGTCGTCCATGGCCGTGACGCGCACGCAGCCCGGAACGAACTGGGTGTACGTGACCACGACCTTCACCCCGTCCTGGGGGTCCTTACAGCCCGCGAGGGCCAGCACCGGCAACATCAGTAGAAGGCGTTTCATGGGCGCGCATTCTACCGGCCCTTCCCCCCGCGTGTGAGTCCCTGGCCCCCTCTTGAATCCTCAAGGGATGACGCGGCCTCAGCGCCCCGGCGGAAAATCCGAATACACCACCGCCAGCCGAGCATCCGCCGCCAGACTCGCCGGCGTCACCAGCTCCAGGTCCACCGGCACCGGACCCCGGTAGCGCTCGGCGATTTCGCGCTTCAGGCCCGCCACGTCCAGGTCCCCCAGCCGCTCCATCCTGCCGTACTCCACGCCGCGTACGCCTTGCGCACCAGCTCCGAGCAGTACATCGCCTCGTCCCCCCACCCGAAGCGCGTGTCGTACGGCTTGCCCAGGTGCCGCTTCGCCTCCGCCACCGCCCGCGCCCTCGCCGCGTCGTCCACCCCCCGCGGCCGCATCACCAGGAGCCGCCCCTTCACGCCGCGCGCCTTCCACCGCGCGAAGGGCGTGCGCTTCACCGGCTGCACGGCCTCCACCACGAAGACCCCCTCCGGCGTCACCTCCACCAGCCCCACGTGCGACAGCGGGCTGTGCGTGGCCACCTGGATGGGCTTCGACTGGCGTGATCCCGACGTCTGGAACACCACGTCCCCCGTCCGCACCTTCGCCACCACGCCCTCCACCCCGCGCGGCGCCGCCTCCGACCCGCGGGCCAGCAGCCACGTCACCCCCACCAGCACGAGGGCCAGGGGCCACGGTCCTCTCACGCTCCCACTCATCCACACGTCCCTTCCAGGGGTTGCAGCCGTCCACCCACCCCCAGTGCACCCCCGGTGCCAGCCCCCTGCGCGCCGCATTTCACACACCGTGCACCCTGGTCCCTCACGACCCTGGGTCAGAACGTGGTAAACCTGGGGAACCGACTTATTGCAGTGATTCAAGAATAGTATGGCATTATCGGAAATTCCGTGGTAGGTAGGGAGCACCCGCGATCCGGCTGTCCGGACTCGCGGCAGAGGGGGGTTCATCGGAGGAATTCGTCGTGACCGCATCGAACTCGCCCATCCGTTGCCTGCTCTATCCGTCCCTGGGCGAGATACGCGAGCACGTGCGCGTGGAGCTGTTCGCGCGGGCGCTGTCGGAGCGGATGGGCCGCCCGGTGGTGATGTCCATGGCGCCCACCTACGAGTTCCTGGAGGCGGAGCTCGCGGCCGGCCGCGTGGAGATGGCCTGGGGCACCGCCGAGCAGTGCGACGCCTTCGAGCCGCAGGCGCGGGCGGTGCTGCGCGCGGTGCGCTCGGGGAGCCACCACTACCACTCCGCCTTCATCTGCCGCGCGGACGCGCCGCTGACGCTGGAGACGCTGCGGGGCAAGCGCATGGCCTGGGTGGCGCCGCGCTCCACCGGCGGGCACCTGCTGCCGGTGCGCCACCTGGAGTCGCTGGGCCTGCGCCCCGACACGCTCTTCTCCGAGCAGCGCTTCCTGGGCACCTACCGCAAGGCGCTGGACGCGGTGCTGCGCGGCGAGTCCGACCTGTGCGCGCTCTTCTGCAACCACACGGACGCGCACGCCATGCGCGCCACGCTGACGTCGTACCTGGGCGCGGACGCACCGCTGCTCACGCCGTTCCTGTTCACCATCCCCACGCTCGCGGACGGCCTCATCCTCACGAAGCGGATGCCGGCGGCGGACGCGCAGGCGCTCATCTCCGTCCTCACCCGGATGAACACCGACGGGGCGGGCCTGGAGATGCTCATGGGCCCCTTCCGGGTGGAGGGCTTCGTGCGCTCGCCCGGGCCAGGCGCGCCCGTGTCCAGCCCGCGCCCCTCGTCGGGCGCGGAGTACCTGGCCGGCGAGCTGGACGCGGAGGGGCGCTGCCTGCGGCTGTGGTCCCCGTCCGGCCGGGCCTTCGGCCTGGAGGTGCGCGGCGGGGAGGGGCGCAAGCTGGAGGAGATTCTGGGCACCGCGGCGAGCAAGCCGCTCATGTCCCTGCTCCAGGCCGTCCTCCGGGGCGGCTCCGACGGACGGCTGGAGTACCGGCTCAACGTGAACGGCGACGAGCGCGTCTACGCGGCGGAGATCACCCCCTGCGCGCCGTCGCCGGAGGACACGGGCGTGCGGCTGGGCCTGCTGGTGCGCGACGTGAGCGGCCTGCGCGCGCTGGAAGACCCCCTGTACCGGCTGGCGTCGTTCCCGCTGCTGCACCCGGAGCCGCTGCTGGAGCTGGGCATGGACGGGGCGCTGCGGTACGCGAACCCCGCCACCCACGCGGCCTTCCAGGACCTGGTGGAGCGGGGCGCGGAGCACCCGCTGGTGCACGCGGCGCTCACCTGGGCGTGGCGGGGCTCGCCCCCGGGTGAGCCCGCGCCCACGGTGCACCTGGACGGCCGCTACTGGGAGCTCACCGTCGCGCAGCTGTGGGACCCGCCGGGCCTGCGCGTGTTCGCGCGCGACGTGACGCTGCGCAAGCAGATGGAGGCGCGGCTGTTCCAGGCGGACCGGCTGTCCGCGCTGGGGTCGCTCGCGGCGGCGGTGGGCCATGAGATGAACAACCCGCTGGCCTTCGTGCTGGCGAACCTCTCGTTCATCCGCGAGGAGATGGACCGGCTGAAGCAGCCGCTGCTCGAAGGCGAGCCGGTGCCGCGCGCGGACCTGGAGGACGTGCTGGAGGCGCTGGGCGAGACGGTGGAGGGCGCCACCCGGCTCAAGCACATCGTGCAGGACCTGCGCACGCTGTCGCGCAAGCCGCCGGAGCACCGCGCCCGCGTGGCCGTGCAGCCGGTGCTGGAGAACGCGCTCAAGCTCCTGCGCGGCGAGCTGCAGCACCGCGCGCGGCTGGAGCGGGACTTCCACGACCTGCCCACGGTGGACGCGGACGAGGCGCGCCTCACCCAGCTGTTCCTCAACCTGCTGCTCAACGCCCTGCAGCAGATGGACACCCAGGACGCCGCGCACAACGTGCTGCGCGTGGCGGCCTACACCAGCGAGGACGGCGAGGTGGTGGTGGAGGTGCAGGACTCCGGCAAGGGCCTGTCCCAGGACGCGCTCGCGCACCTCTTCGAGCCCTTCGCCACCGCGCGCCCCAACAGCACCGGCCTGGGCCTGTCCGTGAGCCACACCATCGTCACCGGGCTGGGCGGCACGCTGCGCGCGGAGAGCCGCGAGGGCCGGGGCACGCTGCTCACCGTCACGCTGCCGGCGGCGGTGCCCGTGGCGGAGTCCCTGCGCGCCTGCTAGCCGC
>NZ_JBKGHJ010000206.1:0-14085 GCF_046520365.1 Corallococcus sp. 4LFB | reverse complement strand
CTCCGGCGCTCCGGCGGCGGAGGCCCTCTTCCTGCTGAAGGGCCAGCTGGGCCCGGCCGCGTCGCGCGAGCTCCAGGAGGCCGCGATGGCCGCGCTGGAGGACGCGGACCCGGCCCAGCTGGGCCGGGCGAGGGGAATGCTGGAGACGGTGGCTCGCGACGCGGCGGGGCTGACGCGCGAGGCCCTCTACGAATTGCTGGGGCAGCTTCCCTGAGCGCGGGGCGCCGCTAGCACCCCAGGTTGGCGCCGGGGCTCACGCCGAGCATCGAGCAGAACTGGAGGTACTTGTCGATGCGGCTCTGCACCTGGGCGGGGTTGCGGCCGTAGCACTCCACCGAGCCGTTGATGGTGCGGATGGTCTCACCGAAGCCCGCGCCGTTGACGATGGCGTTGTGGGCCGTCATGGAGCCCGCGCCCGTCTGCGTGGTCCAGAACCAGAAGCCCGTGCGCCACGCGGCGTTCGCGTCCTGCGCCAGCAGCTCCGGGTTCGCCTGGAGCGGCAGGCCCAGCGCGTTGCCCGCCGCGCAGTAGTTGCCGTTCCACGACAGCTGCATGGGGCCGCGTCCGTAGTACTGCTTGCCCGGCGCGCAGCTGCAACCCGGGGGACCCCAGGACGTGTCGCAGTAGGGCGCCTTGTTGATCTCCTCGATGTACACGAGGCCGCCCGTCTCATGTGACACGTTGGCCAGGAAGGCGGCCACCTCGCGCTTGCGCGTGTCCATGTCGCCCGTCGTCGCCAGGCCCGGGAAGCCGTTCGCGGCGGCGATGAGCGCGTCGTAGCTGTAGAAGGCGTTGCGGCTGGGGAACATGGCGTTGAACATGTCGCGGGTGAGGATGCCCGCGAAGCCCGTGCCGCCGCTTCCGCCGCCGGAGACCCGGTCGAACGTCCAGCGCTGGTTGTCGCGGTCCGCGTAGAAGGGGTACTGGACGATGAGCGTGCCGTTGTCGAAGGAGCCCCACGACAGGTCCATGGCCATGCCGGTGTGGCGCACGTGGAAGCTGAACTGCGTGCCGCCCCGGTTGATGAACTGGAACTGCTGGTTGGCGCCGCCGACGTAGCTCCACTGGTGGAGGACGGCGTTCTCCGCGGTGCTGACCCCCGCGATGTCCAGGGCCTTGCCGCTGTTGACGTTGATGATCTTCCAGAACCCGCCCGACGTGGGCGAGATGTGGAACTTCTGCGCGTTGGTTCCGTTGCAGTCCCACTGCTGCACCTTCGCGCCGTCCGCCGTGCTGGACGAGGCCACGTCGATGCACTTGTTCGTCCGCACGGAGCGGATGACGTAGTCGCCCTCCGTGATGGTCGACACGACGGCGGCGCTCTCCACCTGGCCCACGGCTCCCGGCGCGGCGTCTCCGGCCTCCGGCCCCGCACAGCCGGCCAGCACGCCCACGACTCCCAGCAACGACAGACCGCGGACCATTCCCTTGTGGCTCATGACGTCTCCAGTGGCTACTTCCGGCAGGTGAAGGAACTCCTGGGAGGACATCCGCGCCTCTCAGGGGGACTTTGTTCTTCCGAAGAACAAAGTCACCATGCCTCATGCCACTGGTCGTGATATCCAGTCAATCCGGGGAATCCAAAAGAGAACGGAGCGAAGAGCCGCTTCACAGGTGCTTCAGGAAGCGCTCCGTGAAGAGGTACGCGTCTCCTGGCCACCGAGCGGAGACGTAGCGTCCGTCCTCCACCACGAAGGCGGGGGCATGGTCCGTCGCGGTGCCGCGCTTGGACAGGACGCGGGGGCCTCGCTCGAAGTGACTTGGGTCCGCGAGCGCGGCGACGACCTCCTCCTCCACGTAGGCGGGGTAGGTGCGGTAGTAGCGGCCCAGCTTCCACGCGGTCAGCAGGTACGCGGAGCGCTCCATGTACTTCGGCAGGCACGTGGTGCGCGTGCCGTGGAGCACGCTCCGGCCGGTGGCGGGGTCCTTCGTGCGCGCGAGCACCAGCACGCCGTGGCAGATGGCCGCGACGGGCCGCTGGAGCGCCCAGAACGCCGCCACCTTCGCCTGGAGCGCCGCGCTGCCCAGGTACTGTCGCATGCCCGGCGCGTGGCCTCCGGGGAGCAGGAGCGCGTCGAAGTCCGACGGCGCCACCGCGTCCCAGGTGAGCGGCTTCTGGAAGGACTGTGTGAGCGTGAGGTCGCCGTAGAAGCGCCGGGGCTCCGGCTCCGCGCCCAGCTTCCCGAAGAGGACGCCAGTGAGCAGCAGCGGATCCGCGGCGGGCATGTGGCCCTTCTCCGTGGCGAACACGACCTCGTGGCCCGCGTCGGTGAGCATGCGCCAGGGCACGGCGACTTCGGTGACGTCGAAGTCATGGTCGGGCAGCGGGACGAGGACGCGGCGGGCGGAGGCCATGCGGTCAGTCTTTCCCGCGCCCCCGGGGCTGACAAGCGGTCAGGAGGCGCGCTCTATTTCCATGCGGTAGCCCACGCCGCGCACGGTCTGGATGGAGAAGCGTGAGGCGCTGGTCCACTTGAGCTTGCGCTTCAGGCTGGAGACGAAGTTGTCCACGGTGTGCGGATCCACCACCACGTCCGTGCCCCATACGGCGTCCAGGATTTCGTCGCGCTTGAGCGCCCGCTCGCGCTCCTTCAGGAAGAAGGCCAGCAGGTCGAACTCCTTGCGCGTCAACTCCACCTCCGCGCCCTCGGGCATCTCCACGCGCCGCCGGTCCAGGTCCACGCTGTAGCCCGCGAAGCGCAGCAACTTCGTTGGCGCGACACCGCCACTGCGCTTCAGGTGCGCCCCTACTCGCGCGAGCAATTCGCGCAGCCGGTAGGGCTTCCCCAGGTAGTCCTGCGCTCCGGACTCGAAGCCTCGCACCACGTCCTCCTCCAGCGTGCGCGCGGTGAGCATCAGCACCGGCACGCTCATGCCCTCCTCGCGCAGCGCGCGGCAGAGCGCGTAGCCGTCTCCGTCCGGCAGCATCACGTCCAGGAGGATGAGCTGGAAGTCGCGGCGGGACAGGTGCTCGCGCGCCTCCTTCACCGTGGCGGCCTCCTCCACGGCGTAGCCGCCCTGGTGCTCCAGGTTGTCGCGCAGCGCGAGCCGCAGGTTCGGGTCGTCCTCCACGACGAGGACGGTGGGGGCGGCGGTGGTCATGCGGTGCTCCGGGCTTCGGGCCGGTACTCGGGAAGGGTCAGTTCGAAGGTGGTGCCTTCGGGGCTGGAGGCCGCCACGCGCAGCGTGCCTCCGTGCAGCCTGGCGATTCGCTGGCACAGCGCGAGCCCAGCCCGCTGCCGGGCACCTCGCGGCCGTCGCGCCCGGACAGCCGGTAGAACTCGCCGAAGACGCGCTCCCACTCGGCCTTTGGAATGCCGGTGCCGTTGTCCGTGAAGTGCACGCGCCCTCCGGGCAGCGTCTGGACGTGCAGCTTCACGGGGCTGCGGGTGTTGTACGCGCACGCGTTGCGCGCCAGGTTCGCCAGCAGGAGCCGCAGGAGCTGCGCGTCCGCGTTCAGCTCGCGCGCGTCCACGTCCGCGGTCAGCTCCACCGGCACCGGCGCGCCGGACTCCAGGTCCCGGCGCAGGTTGGAGACCAGCTCGTCCAGCCGCACCGGCGCGAGCTTCGGCACCCAGCGCCCCTTGTCGATGCGGTTGAAGGACAGCAGGTTCTCCACCAGGAAGCCCAGCCCGTCCGCCTCGCGGATGATGCGCGCGGGGTAGTCCTTCGCGTCCGCGCCCTCCGCCACCCGCCACTCCAGCGTCTCCGCGAGCAGCCGGATGGACGCCAGCGGCGTGCGCAGCTCGTGCGACACCGTGGCCACGAAGTCGCTCTTGAGCTCCAGGAAGCGGTACTTGCGATGCTGCGCCACGAAGGCCAGCGCCGCGATAGTCAACGCCAGCGCCGCGCACAGGGCCAGCATCAGCGTCTTGAGCCGGTAGCGGTTCTCCAGCGCTTCCTCGCCCCGCGCCCACGCGGACGACTCCACCGCCACCGGCAGCGACGCGAGCGTCAGCACCGGCGCGTCCCCCGGCAGGGCCACGCGCCCGTCCGCCTCCAGCAGGCCGCGCTCGCGCATCTCGCGGGTCAGCCCGTGAGCAGCCGGGCAGATCCAGCGCCAGCCGCGCACGGCGCCTCCCTGGAGCGGCTCCAGGTACCAGCCGGACCGCGCCAGCACCGGCTCCAGCACCTCCCCGGGCAGCGGCAGCGCGTCGCGGCCAGCTCGCGCGCCCGGGCCTCGAAGTCCGCCACCGGCACGCCCACGCGCGCGGAGAGCGCCGACACCTTCTCCCGCAGGAAGTCGAAGTCCTCCGGCGTGAAGCGCGAGCGCTTGAGCAACAGCAGCCGCTGCAAGCCCTCCAGCCGTCCACCGCCCTGGCCATCCACCAGCCCGTCACGCACCAGCGCCTGCATCAGGTCCGGCACCACGTCGCCCCGCGCCGCCACGTCCTCCAGCACCACCAGCAGCGACGGCAGGTCCCGCGTGGACGCGAGCACGAAGCGGGTGCGGTGCTGGAGCAGCGCCATCAGCGACAGCAGCGTGGCCTTCCGGTCCTTCGCCTTGAGCGACTGATCCACCAGCGCCATCCGCTCCAGCCGCTCCTTCCACGGGCCCTCGTCCTCGTCCGCGACCTCCGTGCCCGCGCGCAGCCTCGCGTAGCGCTCCTTCGCGGGCGCGTCCCCGGCCGTGTCGAACTGCGCCAGCCGGGGCAATACCTGCTCCCCCTGTTCCCGCAGGTACAGCCCCGGCGTGGCCACCAACGGATCCTCCTTCGCCGCCGCCAGCGTGCCGCGCGCGCCGTCCAAGCCCTCGCGCAGGGCCTGTCCCAACGACGCGCGGGCGTACTGCTCCAGGGCTTCGCGCCGGGAGCGGAGCGAGGCCCTCGCATCCTCGCGTTCCGCGGCGAAGATGCGGTGGAGATAGCCCAGGCCGACCCCGAGCCCGGCGAGGCCGAGCACGAGGGCGACGAGGGTGGGCAGCAGCCTGCGCGGCATCCGGGGCGCCTTACTTGAGGGTGGGGACGCGGTCGGCGTCCATGGTGCGCACCGGCGAGATGGTCTCGAAGCGGTCCTCGCGGCGGTCCAGCTTCTTGGCCAGCCGGATGAGCTCACCCAGCTCCACCACGTCCTGGCGGCTCTTCAGCGGCGTGCCCAGCTCCTCCCACAGCGACACGAGCGCGTCGTAGGTGAGCGGGCGCGCCCAGTAGGAGCCGCGCAGCTTCTCCGCGAAGGCGGCGGCGACGTAGGACAGGCGGGTGGGGGACGCGGCCTTCTCGTAGGCCGGACGCAGGAGCGTCACGGGCATCGCCTTCTCGATGAGGCGCGAGCTGCCGCCCTCCGGGGCCTTGTAGCGGATGCGCAGCGTGCCGAAGTTCGTCTGGGACGGGTCGCGCAGCTTCACCTCGTAGAGGGCGGTGACGGCGTGGCCCGCGCCCACTTCGCCCGCGTCCACGCGGTCGTCGTTGAACTGCTGCCTGGTGAGCAGCCGGTTCTCGTAGCCGATGAGGCGGTAGCGGGACACCGTCTTGCGGTCGAACTCCACCTGGAGCTTCACGTCCTTGGCCACCACCTGGAGCGTGCCGGTGAGGTTCTGCACGAAGATGCGCCGGGCCTCCTCCAGCTTGTCCACGTAGGCGTAGTTGCCTTCACCCACCTGGGCCAGCCGCTCCATCAGCTCGTCGTTGTAGTTGCCCATGCCGAAGCCCACGGTGGACAGGGTGATGCCCGCCGCCGCGCGCTCCTTCACGCGCTCCCAGATGCCGTCCGCCTGCGTGATGCCGTTGTTCGCCACGCCGTCCGAGCAGAGGATGATGCGGTTGATGCCGCCCTTCAGCAGGTTGCGCGCGGCCAGCGTGTAGCCCAGCTCCATGCCGGCCTGCGCGTTGGTGGACCCCTCCGAGTGGAGGCTGTCGATGGCGCCCAGGATGGTGGCCTTCTGCGTGGCGTGGGTGGGGGCGAGCACCGAACGGGCCTCGCTGCCGTAGACGACGATGGACACCCAGTCCCGCTCATCCAGCGCGTCCACCAGGAGGCGCAGCGACCGCTTCACCAGGCCCAGCCGGTTCTCCATGTTCATGGAGCCGGACACGTCGATGACGAAGACGAGGTGGCCCGGCTTGCGCTCGGCGTGGCTCACGTCGCGCGCCTTCACGCCGATGTGCACCACCTGGTAGCCCTTGCGCGCGGGGGAGGGGAAGCCCTCCACGTTGACGCTGAACGGGGCGTCCGGGGCGTTGGCGTAGCCGTAGTCGAAGGTGTTGACGAACTCCTCCACGCGCACGGCCTGCTCGTCCGGCAGCGCGCCGCGCTCCAGGTAGGCGCGCGTCAGCGAGTACGACGCCGTGTCGGTGTCCACGGAGAAGGTGGAGAAGCGCTCCTCCTCCGTGTCCACGGTGGGGTTCACGCCGTAGCCCTTGAAGTACATGTCGAAGAAGCGCTGGCCCGGGGGGGCCACGGTGCGCTCCGGCGCGGGCTGCGGCGTGGGGACCGCCGAGGCCTGGGGCGCGCGGTACGTCGTCTGCGGCGTGCCGTCCGGGACGACGATGTGCATGTACGGCAGGGCCCAGGACGGGGCGCGCGCGCGGTCGTTCTGGCTGTTCGGATCGCCGTTGACACCGAAGGCCGGGTCACTCGTGCTCAGGCCGTCCACGACATAGCCATTTCCAGGCTGGGACGTCCCGATGCCGACACCGTAGGAGTCGGAGGTGGTCGAAGGCCCCAACTCCGCCAGGGACTCGAAGTCGCGCGTCGCTCCACCCTTGCCCGCCGGACGTGACACCGCGATGCGCCGGATGAACTCCGGGTCCACGTTCACGCCCTGGTTCGTGGAGCCCACGTCGATCGTCGGCGGGCTGCCCATGATCTCCACTGACCTCGAGAAGGGCTCAGGCAGCATCTCCACGTTCAGGCGGATGGTGCGATTGGCGCGCAACTGGATGTCCGTGCGGGCGTAGACCTTGAACGCCTCCTTCTCGAACCGCACGGTGTACGTGCCCGCGGGAAGCTCGGGGATGCGGTAGTTCCCCTGGGCGTCCGCGACCACCGTCTGTTCACCCTGCATGCTGGGGCTGACCGCGGTGACGACCACGTCCGGCACGGGCTTCCGGGTGACAACGTCAATCACCGTGCCAATGATGACGCCCTTGCCGACGCTGCCCGCGGCCGGCTGGGCCAGCACGGGCGCGGCGGACGTCATCAGGAGCAGGGGCAGGGCACTTCTCAGGAGGGACTTCAGCATGGACCACCTCTCGCGCATCAGGGTGGAGCCATCATCCAGATGCGCCCCGCATCGAACCGCACGGCGGGCTCGTCTCCTCATCATGGTTTCATCATGGCGGGAAATCGTGCCGGGGGCGGGGTGTCTGATTAGAAGGGCCGTCCATGACGGCACTCGATACCCTCTTTCCCACCGAAGAGCAGATTCCTCCCGGAGTGCGCCTGCCCGCGTATCTGGAGCAGCGCGAGTACCTGGTGGGAGGTGAGCTGCGCACCTGGGCGGGTGAGCTCAACCCCGTGGCCAGCCCCGTGTTCGTCCGGACCCCGGAAGGCCTGAAGCAGAAGGTGATTGGCGCGACGCCGCTGCTCACCTCGCGCGAGTCCCTGGACGCGCTCGCGGCGGCGGTGAAGGCGTACGACTCCGGCCGGGGCGTCTGGCCCTCCCTCAAGGTCGCCGAGCGCATCGAGCACGTGGAGCGCTTCCTCACCGCCATGCGCGCCCAGCGCACCGCCGTGGTGAACCTGCTCATGTGGGAGATTGGCAAGACGCAGCCGGACTCGGAGAAGGAGTTCGACCGCACGGTGGACCTCATCGTGGAGACCCTCCGCGCGCTGAAGGAGCTGGACCGCACCTCGTCCCGCTTCGTCCAGGACCAGGGCATCATGGCGCAGATCCGCCGCGCGCCCATGGGCGTGGCCCTGTGCATGGGGCCTTACAACTACCCCCTCAACGAGACCTTCAGCACGCTCTTCCCCGCGCTGCTCATGGGCAACACCGTGGTGTTCAAGCCCGCGAAGTTCGGCGTGCTGCTGGTGCGCCCCCTGCTGGAGGCCTTCCGCGACTGCTTCCCGCCCGGCGTCATCAACATCATCTACGGCCGCGGCCGGGAGACGGTGGGCGCGCTGATGGAGAGCGGGCAGGTGGACCTGTTCGCCTTCATTGGCACCAACAAGGGCGCCAGCGAATTGAAGCGCATGCACCCGCGCCCGCACCGCCTCAAGTCCGTGCTGGGCCTGGACGCGAAGAACCCGGCCATCATCCTGGAGGACGCGGACCTGGAGAACGCCGTGAAGGAGTGCATCACCGGCACGCTGTCCTTCAACGGCCAGCGGTGCACGGCGCTCAAGCTGCTGGTGGTGCACCGGAACATCGTGGACGCGTTCCTCGCGAAGTTCACCGCCGCCGTGGACACGCTCAAGCCCGGCATGCCCTGGGACCCGGGCGTCGCCGTCACGCCGCTGCCGGAGCCGGGCAAGGGGACGTACCTCCAGGGGCTGGTGGATGACGCGGTGTCCAAGGGCGCCCGCGTGGTGAACGCGACGGGCGGGCAGGCGTCGCGGTCGTTCTATTCACCCACCGTGGTGTACCCGGTGACCAGGGACATGCGGCTCGCCACCGAGGAGCAGTTCGGCCCGGTGGTGCCGGTGATGGTCTTCGACGACGACGCGGAGGCCGTGCGGCTGGTGGTGGAGTCGCACTTCGGCCAGCAGCTCAGCCTGTTCGGGAAGGACTCGGCGCGCATCGGGCGGTTCATCGACGCGTTCTCCAACCAGGTGGGCCGCATCAACCTCAACTGCCAGTGTCAGCGCGGGCCGGACACGTTCCCGTTCAACGGCCGCAAGGACTCCGCGGAAGGGACGCTGTCCGTGGCGGACGCGCTGCGGGTGTTCTCCATCCGCACGCTGGTGGCCACGAAGACGACACCGGACAACACGGCGCTCGTCCAATCCATCCTGACCCGCAGAGAGTCGGATTTCCTCACCACGGACTTCCTCTTCTAGTCCGGCCTTGGCCTCGGGTGCTAAGCCTGGGGCCATCCCATGGCGCCGCGCACCACGACCCTCGAGCTGCACAAAGAAGAGATGAAGTTCTCCGCGGGGCACTTCACCATCTTCTCCGCCACGCACCGCGAGAACCTGCATGGGCACAACTTCTCCGTCTACGTCGCGCTGACGGGGGAGGTGTCCGAGGACGGCCTGCTTTCGGACTACGGTCCGCTCAAGCAGGCCATCATCGCCCGCTGCAAGGCCTGGAATGAGACCTTCTTCCTGCCTGCCCACTCCAAGCACCTGCGGCTGGAGCGGGACGCGCAGGGCAACCACGTGGCGCACTTCAACGGCGAGGAGCTGCGCTTCCTGGCGCGCGACGTGACGGTGCTGCCGGTGGCCAACGTGTCGCTGGAGGAGCTGGCGCGCGTCTTCGGCGAGGAGCTGGTGGGAGACGGCAGCGCCATGGCGCGCGACCACATCACCGGGCTGGTGGTGAAGTGCGCTTCCGGCCCGGGGCAGTGGGCTTCCTGGGAGTGGAAGCGCGATGCCTGATCAGGTCCTCATCACCGGCGCCAGCCGGGGGATTGGCCGGGCGGCGGCGGAGCGGTTCCGGAAGGAGGGCTGGCGCGTCATCAACGTCGCGCGCGGCCCGTGCCCCGTGCCGGACGTCGTCAACGTGCGGGTGGACCTGGCCGTGCCGGGCTGGGAGCCCGCCGTCGAAGCGGCGCTGCGCGATGGCGCCAGCGCGGGCCCGGGGCGCCTGTGCGTGGTGCACAACGCCGCCCTCTACGAGCATGACGACGCGCTGACGATGGACGCGGACCACCTGCGCCGTGTGCTGGAGGTCAACGTCGTCGCGCCGCTGGTCCTCAACCGCCTGGCGCGGCCGCTGCTCACGGACGGCTCGTCGCTGCTCTACGTGTCGTCCACGCTGGGGGAGAAGGCCGTGAAGGGCGTGGCGTCCTACGTGACGACCAAGCACGCGCTCATCGGGATGATGCGGGCCACCTGCCAGGACCTGGCGGGGACGCGGGTCCACACCGCCGCGGTCTGCCCGGGCTTCACGGACACGGAGATGCTCCGCGAGCACCTGGGCACGGACCCCGCCGTGCGCGCGAGCGTGGCGGGGATGACGACGTTCGGACGGCTCATCACGCCGGAGGAGATCGCCGGCGTCCTCTACACCTGCGCCACCACCCCCGTCCTCAATGGCGCGGTCATCCACGCCAACCTGGGACAGGTGGAGCGCTGAGGCGACTTCAGCCCTCCGCGGCGTAGACGGTGCACGAGGACGTGCAGGTCTCCGCGACGCGGATGCGGGCGACGGTGGTGCCCGGCACGTTCACGCGCTCGAAGAGCCACGCGGCCAGCAGCTCGCTCGTGGGGTTCTCCAGGCCCGGGACGTCGTTGAGCAGCCGGTGGTCCAGCTGGGCGTGCAGCGGCTGCCAGGCGGCGTTCAGCTCCGCGAAGTCGACAATCCAGCCGAGCTGGGGGTGCACGGGGCCGCGCAGGGTGATTTCAATGCGGTAGCTGTGGCCGTGCACCCGCGAGCACTTGTGCCCCTCGGGAACGTGGGGCAGGCGGTGCGCGGCCTCGAAGGTGAACTCCTTCGAGATTTCAGTGACGAGGGTGGGCTTCTTCACGGGGACGGCCTCCATTCGGCGGCCTTGTATCCGCGTTCCCCCCTTGCGTCCACGGGTCGTCTCAGGGGACGGGCAGTCAGACGCCGAGTGCGGTTCCCAGCCGTGCGAGCAGCCCCGGCCAGCCCGGCTTCATCCCCTCGAAGGCGCGGCGGCCCATGGGCGAGTCCAGGTTGAAGCCCTCGTGCGTGAGGGTGAGCCGCGTCCCGGTGCCCTCCGGCGTGAGGCGCCAGGTGAGGGTCGTGTCGAGCGTGCCCGTCGCGAAGCTGTACTTGAGCAGCCGCTCCGGCTCCACCGCGAGCACCTCGCACGGCTGCTGACCCCAGGCGCCCATGTCGAGCGTGAAGCGGTGGCCCACGACGGGCCGCACGTCGCCCGCGGCCCACCACTTCGCGTGGAGCGCCGGGTCCGTCAGGGCCTTCCACACGGCGGCGGGCGGATGGGCATACACGTGGTCCAGCTGGATGATGGCGGGGGGATTCATTTGCGTGACTCCTCGTCGAGCACGTCCTCGAGCGCGGCAAGCCGCTGCTTCCAGTAGTGCGTAAAGGCCTTGAGCCAGTCGTCCACCTCCGACAGCGGACGTGGATCCAGGTGGTAGTAGCGCTCCCGGCCGCGCGGCTCCTCGCGGACGAGCCGCGCCTTGCGCAAGACCTGGAGGTGTTCGGAGACGGCGGGACGGCCCAGGTCGAAGCCGCTCGCCAGGTCGTTCACCGCGCGCGGCCCCTTGCGCAGCTGCATCAGGATTTCGCGGCGCACCGGATTGGCGAGCGCCGAAAAGACATCCGCTTCGGGCATGGCTGGGATTGATACGTCGGAAATGTCCGACGCGTCAAGAGGCGTCGGAAAAGTCCGACGCATCGGCGGAAGCGGCTACCTCCGGGCGACGCGCGGCTGCGCGACGGGCGCGCGCTGCTCCTGGCGGACGGGGAGCCGGAGGAGCTGGGCGTAGCGCGCGAGCCGGTCCTCGAAGCGCCGGGAGTCGCGGCTCCAGTGCACGACGACGTTGCGCTCGGGGTCCTTCCGGTGCGTCAGCGCGATGCCGTACTCGTCCTGCGCGCCAATCCAGTCCGGGTGGTGGCGCCGCTCGCAGTCGAGGCTGACGTAGTGGGCCAGGGGCTCGTTCCAGGTGAAGGCGCTCAGCGCTCCGGCGCCGCGCAGCGACACCTCCGAGGCCGTCACCACCACCTCCAGCCGGGTCGTCAGGCACCGCACGATGCGCGTCCCGGTCACGAACAGGCCCAGGACGCCCACCAGCGGCAGCATCCATTGCTCGCGCAGCAGGGCCAGGGACAGGCCCTGGTCCAGCGCGTAGGCACCGGGGAGCACGACGAGCAGCACGAACCCGAGCAGCGGCCACACCACCTGGCCGACGAGCGGACGGGTTTCGAAGCGCAGGGGGAGGTCACCCCCCATGTCCATCTTCCGTGGAACCGGGGAGAGCACTTCGAAGAAGGACATGGTCCAGGCGTCTCGGGGCGGGCGGGCGGGGATGTGTGCCTTTGCCTCGAAACTCAGCATGGCGGTGGACATGCTGTCCACGTCTTCCCGGGTAGTCATGGAGTGCCGCGAGGGGGCATGCGCGGCTGGCGCGGGGGTTGCTAAATGTCGCCACGCCGGCCGGGCGGGATGCCCGGCCGTGGCTCCCTGGCCGCGATGCTCCCCGAACGCTCCCTCCCGCATGCGGCACCCGGCCCACGGCGCGGCCTGCTGGCCACCCTGGTCCTCACGGTGCTGTGCCTGCCGCTGTCCGCGTCCATGCCGGTGATACCCGGACCGCCGCCCCGCCTGGTCCTCTGGGCCTGGGAGCGGCCGGAGGACCTGCGCTTCCTGGAGGGGCGCGCGGTGGACGTCGCCTTCCTGCTCGCGACGCTGGACCTCACGGATGAAGACGTCCATGAGCTGCCCCGCCGGCAGCCGCTGCGCGTTCCTCCGGGCGTCGCGTTGAAGGCCACGGTGCGATTGCAGATGGTCCCGGGGAGCTCGCTGGCGCGCTTCAACCCCGAGCGCCTGGAGAACCTGGCCCATCGCCTGGACGTGCTCGCGCGCCGCCATGACGTGACGGCGCTGCAGCTCGACTTCGATGCCCGCGCGTCGGAGTCCGACGCCTACGTCGGCCTGCTCCAGCGGCTGCGCGCGCGCCTGCCTCCGGGCATGTCGCTGTCCATCACGGGGCTCGCGTCGTGGTGCGTGCCCGGCGGCTGGATTGCCCGGCGCCCGTGGAGGAGGTGGTGCCGCAGCTCTTCCGCATGGGGCCGGACGCCCCGGTCTGGCGTGCGCGGTTCTCGCGCGGCCTGCCGCCCCCGTGCTCCGGCAGCATGGGCCTGGCGGTGGACGAGTGGGGGCCCGTGCCTCCCGGCGTCTCGACCCTCTACCTCTTCAACCCCCGGCCGTGGACGCCCGAGGCGTTCGCTCGCGCCGTGGCGGAGACCCAGTCATGAAGAACGCAAGAACAGTCCTGGGGCTCGTGGGCCTCGCGGTCCTGCTGCCTCCCGTCATCGCCGATGCCTGCGGGCCCGAGTTCGAACCCGAGCCCCGCTTCCAGGTCAGCGACAATCCCGACCGGCCCTTCGACAGCTTCGCCGCCGGGCGCCTGGGCGTCATCCCCCGCACCTACGACGCGCCCTACCTCGCCTATGCCTGGCGCACGATGATGGGCATCCCCACCACGGCGGCCGAGCAGAAGCACCTGGTGGCCGGATGGGAGGATGCGGAGCGCCGCTACGGCTACGGATCCGACGCGGAGTGGGCCAGCCAGCAATGGGGCGCCGTCCGCAAGGAGGTGGCGCCCTCCCTGGAGCCGCGCCCGCTGGTGTTCCTGGGGGACCAGGGCTACTCGAGCTACTCCCGCATCCACGGCGATGCCTTCCTGCATGCGGCGAGCACGGCGCGCACGCTGGCGCGCGAGTGGAAGCAGCGCCCGGCGCTGCTGAACGAGTGGGTGGGCAACCAGGACAGCGTCTTCAGCGAAGGCTGTTCCCCGTCCGAACCGGAGCCCGGCTTCGTGGAGACGCTGACGCCCCGCGAGCAGGCCCGCCGTCAGGCCGAGCGCGACTACCAGGCCGCGGCCATGCTCCTGTACTGCGGGAACTTCGACGCGGCGGCGCAGGCCTTCCAGGCCATCTCGGGCTCCGCGGAGTCCCCCTACCGCGTCCTCGCGGCGTACCTCGTGGCGCGCACCCGCCTGCGCCAGGCGCTGTTCGGGCTGCCCGATGGAGAGGGGGAGCCGCCGAACGTGGATGCGGCCACCGCGCTGGCGCGCTTCACTCGGGCGGAAGAGGCCATCCAGAAGGTGCTCGCGGATCCGAAGCTGCGGGAGGTCCACGGGCCCGCGCGGCGCCTGCTGTCCGTCGTGCGCTGGCGGTTCTCGCCGGGGACCTGGCGCTGCGAGCTGTTCGCGCGGTGCTGGAGAAGGGACGGGCTCCGCGCTGGAGTCGGAGCTGGCCGGCATCTCGACGGGGCCCGGCGCGGACGGCGCCGAGCTCACCTGCCCCGGGGCTGAAGCCGCGCGCGGCGA
>NZ_JBKGHJ010000205.1:0-14197 GCF_046520365.1 Corallococcus sp. 4LFB | reverse complement strand
CGGTGCCGGCGGCGGGCCGGCCGGGCTTCACGCTGGGGGAGGGTGAGGTGGAGCTGGGGCTGGGCATCCACGGCGAGCAGGGCGTGCGCCGCGTGGCGCACCAGCCCGCGGACGCGCTGGTGGACACGTTGCTGTCGGTCATTGTCGAGGACCGCGAGCTGGGCCGGGGCGACCGCGTGGCGTTGATGGTCAACGGGCTGGGAGGCACGCCGCCCATGGAGCTGGCCATCATGACGCGCCGGGCGCTGGCGTTCCTGGTGGAGCGGGGCGTGAAGGTGGAGCGCGCGTGGCAGGGCACGTTCCTGTCGGCGCTGGAGATGCCGGGGTGCTCGCTGACGCTGTTGAAGGTGGATGACGCGCGGCTCGCGAGGCTGGATGCGCCCACGGAGGCCCCGGCCTGGCCGGGGCGTGGGCAGGTGGTCCTGCAGCGAAAGGGGGTGACCGCGCGCGGCGCGCTCCCGACAGTGGAGGGCCACCCGAAGCCCAGCCGGAGATGGCGCGGGTGCGCGCGGCGGCGCTGGCGGTGGCGGACGCGTGGGACGCCGCCGAGGCGCGGCTGACGGAGCTGGACAGCCAGGCCGGGGACGGCGATCTGGGGTTGAGTCTGGCACGAGGCGCGGCGGCCATCCGCGCGCTGCCGGAGCGGGCGTGGGCCACGCCGGCGGGGGCGTTGATGGAGCTGGGGCAGGCGCTGCGCCGGAACATCGGCGGCAGCTCCGGGCCGTTCTACGCGACGGCGTTGCTCCGGGCGGCTCGCTACCTGGCGAACAAGCCGGTGGATGCGGCGCTGGGCCAAGGCCTTCGAGGTGGGGTCGAGGCGGTGTCGGAGCTGGGCGGCGCGCGGCCGGGAGACCGGACCATGGTGGACGCGCTGCACCCGGCGGCGGCGGCGTTCACGCGCGCCGTTCGTGAGGGGAAGCCACCCGGTGAGGCGTGGGCGGAGGCGACGCGCGCGGCGGAGCAGGGCGCGCAGGACACCGCGAGCATGTCTCCGCGACTGGGCCGCGCCAGCTACCTGGGCGAGCGCGCGAAGGGCATTCCGGACGCGGGCGCCGTGGCGGTCGTCATCTGGATGAAGGCGCTGGGAGGCCGTGGGAGCTGACTTCCGGTTGCCGCGCGTCCGGGATCCTGGCCGGGGGCACATGCCGCGTGGGCCGTCGCGCGGGAAGCACGTCGATGAGCGACTGGGCCTCTGTCCAGCCCACGCTCGGCAGGATGACGTGTGAGCCCGCCACGTCGATGCGCACGTGCGCGATACCGTAGCCCCGCTCCAGGGGGCCCTGTCTGGCGCGGACGGACTGGATGCGGGCGCGCTGCACCACCGTCGTGCGCCTGCGCCAGAAGCCCTGGCGCACCACCACCAGCGCCTCCGTCACGAGCCACCCCTGGAAGCGCCAGTCGAACCACGCGCCCAGCAGCTGCGCGGGCAGCAGGAGCCACGCCACCGCGCCCCAGGCTCCCCAGAACCAGGTCGCGGGCGCGGCCACCAGCACGCTCAGGCCCACCGCGCGGATCCGCGCGCGCAGCAGCGCCTTCGGATGGGCTCCCTGGAGGGGCAGGGCGGCGATGGCGTCGGGCAGCTCCGGGACGAACTCCCGCAGCAGCTCCGGCATGCGGGCCGTGGACACCACCGGCACCAGCAGCTCCGCGCGGTCCGCGGACTCCTTGCCGGTGCGGACGCCCGCCGTCTCCACCTCCACCGAACCGAAGCCCAGCGTGCGGCGCAGGAGGGGTTCATCCAGCACCACCTGCTGGATGCGGGCCCGCCGCACCGTCACCTGCCGCCGGGTGATGAGCCCGCCCGCCGCGCGCAGGTGCGTGCCGGTGTCCACCAGCCGGAAGCCGTGGAACCGCAGCACCGCCCGCGCCCCGCTCACCAGCCACAGCCCGAACAGCCCCACGAGCGCCGCCACCGTCGCGGCCACCCACCCCATGCCCGGCGCCGCCAGCGCTTCCCAGTGCGCCTGCATCCACGGCAGCAACAGCTTGTGGAAGGTCTCGGTGATTTCATGCAACGCGCCCAGCGCCACCGCGAGCACCCCCAGGCCCAGCGCGGTCGCGCCGTAGAGCAGCAGGCCTCCCAGGTGGGCCTCGGAGAGCACGCGCTCCTCCGGAGCGGCTTCGCCGGGCAGGAGCACCGCCGCCGCGCCTTCGCGGCGCACCGCCTGGAGGGTGTGGATCAGCGCCTGCGCATCCTCCGGCGTCAGCCCTCGCAGGTGGCCGTCCGCCTTGCCTCCGGAGGCCGTCTCCACCTTCACCTCCACCAGCCCCAGCAGCTTCGACACGAAGGGCTGCACCACCTCCGTGTTCTGCACGCGCGCGGCTTCGATGAAGCGCGAGGTGCGCGTGAAGATGCCGGAGCGGATCTCCAGCTGGGCGCCCACCACGCGGTAGCTCAGCGTGGCCACCTCGTAGAGCCCCGCGGCGAGCAGGAGCACCGCGATGCTCAGGACGATCACCCAGAGGACCACCGGCAGGCCGCGGTCACCGGCGAAGTACGTGGGCAGCAGCGCGCCCAGCAGCATCCGGCCAATCGTGCCCGACAGGGGCACCAGCGCCGCGAGCGGAGCCTTCGCGCTCAGCCGCTTCCACGGGACCTCCTCCGCGGACGCCAGCGCTGCCACCGGCTCAGACGACATCGTCGGCCTCGCGCCGCACCAACCGCTCGCGCAGGGCATCCGCCGTCTCCCGGGCCAGGCCCGGAATCTCCCCGTCCGCGCCGCTGCCCGCCGCCGTGTAGATCTGCAGCCGCGCGAGCCCCAGCGACCGCTCGATGGGCCCCTGGTGCACGTCCACGTGCTGGATGCGGCCCGCCGGGATGGACACCACCTCCCGCAGGAGCACGCCGTGGGAGATGACCAGGTCGTGCTCGCGCAGCGCCCAGCCCCAGCGCTCGTGCGCTCGCTGCGGGTACCACGCCGTCAACACGCTCAGCCCCAGCACCACCGCGCACGGCAGCAGGAACGGCCAGTGCTCGTTGCCCGCGAAGCGCAGGCCCAGCGCGACGGCGAACGTGAGCGCCCCGTAGAGGCCCATGCGCAGGAGCGCGCGGATGCGGAACAACGTGAGCGCTCCGCGAGGAAGGCGTTCCAGCGTCGGCAGAGGGGCGGTCATGGGAGGTCCTCCGGGGAAAGCCGAATCTATCCCATTCGTCCATTCCGCTGGAGTCCCGCCACGGGGATGTATCGGAGGCGTCGCTACGGCCGCTGACGCAGGCCGAACGCGGCCCGCTGTGGATCCTCGCAGACCGCGACACGTGAGCCGTCCGGCATGACTTGCGTGCCATGATTGGCCACGAGCCCTCCGCCGGCTTCGACCGCCGTGAGCGCGCGGTCCAGGTCGTCGACCGCGAAGTAGAAGAGCCAGTGCGGATGGATGTGGGGGAGGCGCGCGGTGCCGCACGCGGCGCCCACGCTTCGCAGGTCCTCGCGCCAGGTGAACTGCTGATACGTCCCGACTTCGGGGGACAGCTGGAGCGCTTCGGTGGGCCGCCAGCCGAACAAGCCGCTGTAGAGCGCGATGGCGCGCTCCCGGTCGAGCGTGTGCAGCTCATGCCACGCCAGCTCCGCGTGCGTCGGGTGCCCCGTCCGTGACGTCAACGCGAGCACGACGCCGGACGGATCCCTCAGCACGGTGGACGGGATGCCTTCCGCGGACCTGCGCGGCGGTCCCAGCCGCTCGGCGCCCTGCGCGGTGAAGCGCTGCACGGAGGACTCCAGGTCGGGGACGTCGATGTGGCCCAGCCAGTGACTGGGGGCGCCCCGGGCCGCCGCGGCTTCCGGCAGGAGGCTGAGCTCTCCCTCGAAGGGCGCTCCCAGCACGTTTGAATAGAAGCGCCGCGCCTCGTCGGGCCGGGTGGTCCTGAGCTCGTACCAGCAGAAGCCGTTCATCATCGGGCTTCTCGTAGTGGACGGGCGCGGGCGAGTAAAGCCGTACTCAGGTGGTGGCGCTGGCGGCGTCCTGGGCGAGCACCTGCCGGAGCGCGTCGACGGTGACGGAGAGGAGCACGGTGTCGCTCACCGAATGCACCAGGCGCGTCGGCACGTAGATGCGCCCCGCGTGGAAGTAGTTCCAGTACACGCCGAACAGCTCGGCGGCCTCCGAGGTCAACTTCACCTGGATGGAGTCGACCTTCCAGGTCTCACTGTCGATGGACAGGGTCTCTACGTTCCCGAGCGTCTGTCCGCCGGCCGCGACGACCTGACGACCCTGGACGATGCGCTCCGCGAATTGCATGGCGTCTGCTCCTCCGTTTGCTCACAAATCAGTACGCGCCTGAAACCTGCTGGGCGCGCTCTTTCACGTTCAGGTCCGCCTGGAACGGGCGGGCGTCCCAGGGCAGCACCAGGCTGAAGGTCGTTCCGGTGGCGGCGTTGCTCGTCAGCTCGACCCTCCCTCCGTGCGCCTGGGCGCACCCCCACACCAGCGACAGTCCCAGCCCCCAGCCCTTTGAAGTCCCCATCTGGGCGGAGCGCGTCCGGACGAAGGGCTTGTAGATGGTCTCCTGGTCGGCGCGAGCAATCACCGGGCCCTCGTTGTGCACGGAGACTCGCGCTCCCGTGCCGGTCGACGTGACGGTGAAGGTGATGAGGCGGTCGGCCGCTCCGTACTTGAGGGCGTTGGTGCCCAGGTTCCACAAGGCGCGGCGCAGCTCCTCGGCGCTCCACATGCCCCGGACGCGATCCTGCGCCTCGAGCACGAAGCGCTCTCCATGGAGCATCGCCAGCTCCTCGACGACGTCGCGGGCGATTCCTCCCAGGTCGCACACGTCGAGCCGGAGCGGCAGCCGTTGGCCCGCCTGGATGCGGTTGGCGTCGAGCAGGTCCCTCACCATCTGGTCCGCCCGTTCGATGTTCCGGTCGATCCTCAGCCCCAGGTCGCGCCACGTGTCCAGCTTCTCCGGCGTCCGGATGAGCGCGTGGGCCCCCATCCTCGCCGCGGACAAGGGGCCACGAAGGTCATGGGCCAGGATGGTGACGAACTGCTCGCGGAGGCCTCGCTCGGCTTGAAGCGCTTCGACCTTCTCCTGGAGCTTCGCGTACAGCTGGGCGTTCTCCAGGTGGATGCTCAGGTGCTGTCCCAGGGTCTGGAGTCGCTGCTTCTCCCGGCCGGTGAAATCACGGGTGTCGGTCAGCCCGATGTAGAGCACCCCCATCAGGGCCCGGTGGGCGGGGAGCCGGACGCCAAGCAGCGAGTGGATCCCTCCCTGGCGGAGCGTGTCGCTCACCTGGAGCGTCGTGGTCGTGGCATCCCAGAGGGAGTAGGTCTCCTCGCCCGCCGCCGCGATGCTCCCGGTGAAGGTCTTCGGGTCCAGCGAGGTCGCGTAGTGCTCCAGTTGCTCGTTGGCGGCTCCCACGGAGGCCGCGGTGACCAGGCGCTCCCCCTCAGGCTCGTACAGCAGCAAGGCGCCGCTCTGGGCACCCATGGCCTCCAGGATGATCTCGAGCAGCTCCTTCAATTGGTTCCGGCTGCCGGGTCCATCCAATCTGAGGGCTTCGCTGGCCACTTGCTGGAGGAGCCGCAGGTAGCGCTTCTCCGTCTGTTCCTCCTCCAGCAGGTGCTTGCCGAAGAGGTCCGTGACGCTCTCCATGGCGACGTGCAGCTCGGCGTAGAGCCGCTCGACGTCATGTGCGTCGGGCTGCAGCTTGGGAGGCGTGATGGCCCACATCTGGGTGATGCACCGTCCCAGGATGGCGAACTCCTCGACCACCTCCGCGACATGGAAGCCCTGGCGAAGCCGTGCGGACACATGGCTTTCAACGTGCTGCCGCTGCTTGTCGTCGCCATCACCGCCAGAGGCCCGGGCTTCCGCGAGGGACGCGAGGTAGACGGGCATGACGTTCCTGAACTCGGGCTTGTCCAGGCCTCGGGCGGACGCCGCCCGGGTCGCCTCCTCCATCCAGCACCGCACGATCTCCGCGTGGTTGTTCCGGATGAACTCCGCGATGCTCGCCATGACCCCTTCCCCTGTCACCAGAATGCCCTGGCGCCACGCAATCACGGTCGGATTCGAAAGCGAGCAGAACGGCTGCTGGCGAGTGGTGCTGAACCGATATCAAAGGTGGTTATCGCCAGCCCCAGGTGCAATGGCGGACATGAGGGGGCGAACGTACTTCCACGGCATGCAAGCCGCCGCGCTCCCTTGGATGTTGCTCAGACGTCGATGCCGTCCCGGCGCAACTCCTCCGCCTGGGCGAGCCTTGCCTGCGTGCCCGGCGGCGGGGTGTACCAGCCCGGGTCTCCTTCGCCGTCCAGGTGGTCGCGCACCTTGAGGAGGGTGAACATGCCTCCCATGGTGATTTCGTCGTAGGGGCCCTTGCCGCCCACCATGGGGATGGAGTTCGCGGGCATGGGCATGTGGTTCATGCCCGCCATGTCCCCCATGCCGGTCTGCCCCATGGTCATGTAGCCGGGCAAGAGCGGCCGCACCTTCGCGTTCAGGGCCCCGGGCTTCACGCCGATCATGTTCGGCAGGTCGTGGCCCATCTGGTTCATCACGTGGTGGGTCATGTGGCAGTGCATGGCCCAGTCGCCGGGCTCGTCCGCCACGAACTCGATGGTGCGCGTGCTGCCCGTGGGCACCAGCACCGTCGTCTCCGGCCACTGCGCGCTCTCCGGGATGCGGCCGCCGTCCGTCTCCGTGATGCGGAACTGGTAGCCGTGCAGGTGGATGGGGTGGTGGTCCATCGCGCTCAGGTTGCCCAGGCGGATCCGCACCCGCTCGCCCTTGCGCACGACCATGGGCTCCGTGCCGGGGAACGCCTTCGCGTTCATCGTCAGCACGTTGAAGTCCGTCATCTCGTTGGGGTCCGGACGCCGCGTGCCCGGGTCGATGCGCCACTCGTGCAGCATGATGGCGAAGTCCCGGTCCACGCGCGGCCCCACCGGCTTGCGCGGGTGGATGATGAACATCCCCACCATGCCCAGCGCCATCTGCGTCATCTCGTCGTGGTGCGAGTGATACATCCCCGTCCCCGACTGGCGCACCGTGAACTCGTAGCGGTACGTCTCCCCCGGCGCGATGGCCTTCTGGTTGAGCCCGCCCACGCCGTCCATGCCGTTGGGGAGCAGGATGCCGTGCCAGTGCACCGTCGTGGACGCGGGCAGCCGGTTCGTGACGTAGAAGCGCACCCGGTCGCCCTCCACCACCTCGATGGTGGGCCCGTGCACGTGGCCGTTGTAGCCCCAGCACGTGGCCTTGAGGCCGGGCGCGAACTCGTGCTCCACCTCCTCGGCCACCATGTGGAACACCTTCACGCCGCCCACGTCCTTCCACGGCAGCTTCGCGCCGTTGGGCACGACGACGGGCCGGTAGTCGCGGCCCGCCTTTCCGGGCGGCAGGTGCGACTGCCGGGCGACCTTGCCGCCCGTGTCCGCGGCGGAGCCTTCGCGCGGGGCCTTCGCGCCGGGCACGCTGGATTGGGCCTGGGCGCGGCCGTGCATCAGCAGGGCGCCCGTCGCCAGCGTGGCGCCGGTGCGCGCGAGCAGGCTGCGGCGCGTGAGCGCGGCAGGCGTATCGATGGCCTCGGACGTCGTGTCCTCGGAGGGCCCTTGGGTTTCGTCAGTGGGCTTCATGGTGCTCATGGGTGGGCTCGGGGGAAGGGGACGGAGCAGGAGTGGGCGCGGGAGCGGGAGTGGGCGCGGTGGGCACGGGCAGGCGTCCGCCCACGAGGCGCTCCAGATCGGCCCGCGCCATCCAGTAGTCGCGGACCGTCTCCAGGTAGGCCCTCCAGGCCTCCACCTGTTCGCGCTTGGCGATGAGGAGGGCGGGAAGACCGATCTGCATGGCGTTGTACTGGCGCTGTGACTCCTCGACGATGGTGGTGCGCAGCGGGAGCACGACCTTCTGGTAGCGCTCCGCCATGTTCCGCAGCGTCACCAGCCGGGCCCTCGCGGCGCGCACCTCCGAGCGGGCGTTGACGGACAGCTCCGTCAGCCGGTCCTCGCCCTGGCGGTGCTGCGCTTCCAGCTTCGCGATGAGCGCCTGCCGCTGATCGAAGATGGGCAGCTCCAGCGACAGCGTGGGCCCCAGCAGGCGCGGCCCGTTCGCGTCGCGGTGCGTGTGCACGCCCACCTCCACGCGGCCGAAGAAGCGCGTGCTGCGCGCCAGCTCCAGCGCGTTCCACAACAGCGACACCTGCTTGCGGGCCGCGTCGATGTCCAGCCGCTGCCGGATGGCCAGCGTCTCCAGGTGCTCCAGCGACACCTCGGTGGCGGGGACCTCCGGCAGCTTCAGCCCCACCGTCCACTGGACCCTCGGGCCGAACAGGCCCATCAGGCGGTTGAGGTGTTCGCGCGCTTCGAACAGCGCCAGCTCGTCCTGCGCCAGCTCCAGCCGCGCCTGCTCCAGCGCGGCCTGTTCGGTGGCCAGGGCCAGCACCGTGACGTTGCCCGCGGCGCGCAGCCGGCCGGACAGGTCCGCCGCCGCGTCCGCGGCCTGGAACACCTCGCGGCGCAGCGCGACCAGCTGCTGCCGGGCCTGCACCTCCGTGAACGTCTGGCGCACCTCCGCCGTGGTGGCCAGCGCCTCGTGCGCGACGCGCAGCGTGTCCGCCAGGAACTGCTCGTTCGCCACGCGCTTGCGCAGGGGCAGCGTGAAGAGGTCCACGAAGCTCTGGACGATGGAGAACTCGTGCTCGATGCCGCCGTCCGAGGACAGCGGGAAGCCGATGCTCCCGTCGAAGGACGGATTGGTGAGCAGCCCGGCCTGCACCATGTCCGCCTGGGACACGCCCAGCTCCTCGTACGTCCCCTGGAGCGTGGGGTTGTTGAGCAGCGCCACCTCCACCGCGTGATCCGACGTGAGGTCGCCGGCCAGCAGGGCGTCCAGGTGTTTCTGCACCTGGGCGTCCTCGGGCGTGCCCTGGTTCCAACGCGTCTTCAAGCCTGTCCGCTCCTCCACGAGTGCCGCCACTTCCAGGTGGCCGCGCTCCTTCTGGACGGACGCGCAGCCACCGAGCAGCAGAACGGAGAGGAACCAGGGGGATTTCCAGTGCACACGAGACCTCGGAAAAGGGCGTGCCCGTACGGCAGCCAGGACACCGGCGGCTGTCGAGCAAGGCCCGGGCCATGACGTCCAATACCGCAACCCCATGGAATGACGGCGTCCAGCGGAGCACGTTCCCAGGGGCACTTCGGGTGAGGTGTGACCGTCAACGTCACACTGTGATGCGAGGAGCGGCGTCCAGGCCCACCGGCCCGAGCCGCCCCACGCCCGGGAGGAAGCGGCCCACGCGCGCCGCGTAGCGCTGATACGCGCCGCCGTGGAGGCGCAGCAGGTGGTCCTCCTCCAGCCGCACCTGGAGCGACACCAGGAGCAGGTAGTCGAGCCAGCCCATCACCGTCCACGCGCTCGGGGTCGCGAGCGTGAGGCCCGTCACCACGAGGAGCATCCCGCTGAAGATGGGGTTGCGCACGACGCCGAAGAGGCCGCCCGTCACCAGCTCCGTCCGCTCCGAGTCGATGCCGATGCGCCACGACGCGCCCATCTCCACCTGGGCCCGCACCGTGAGGGCGAACCCGGCGGCGACCAGGGCCCAGCCGCTCCATCGGAGCGCCGGGGGGACGTGCCACACGCCCAGCGCCGGCTCACCGAAGGCCAGGTGCGCCGCGCTCCAGAGCACGGTGGCGCCCATGAACAGCGCCATGCCCACGCCGATGACCCGCTGGAGCGGCGGCCCCGAGCGATGCAGCACCAGCGCCGGGCGGCCCGTGCGGCGGCGCAGGCGCACCGACGGCAGCACCATGGCGAAGAGGAGGAAGGCGAGGGTGGCGGCGGGCAGGGCCGGCCGGGTGAAGGTGGCGACGTCCATGGGAGCTCTCCTGCTGCGTTCCCCCACGCTGACGCCCGGGCCCGCGCGCTCTTACACCTGCATTTTCAAGCGGGCGCGCAGGCGCAGTCCACGCAGCCCTGCGCGCAGCAGTGGCCGCACAGCTCCACCAGCCGCCGGCCCAGGGCCTGCCGCGCGCGGTGCAGCCGCACGGCGGCGTTGTTGGCGGAGAGGCCCGCCTCCTTCGCATACGCGGCCACGCTCAGCCCCTCCAGGTCCACGCGGCGCACGGCCTCCGCGTACCCGGGCTTGAGCGTCCCCGCGAGCCCCGCCACGCAGCCGCACACCGTCGCCTCCAACCCGGCGGCGTCCTCGGTGGACAGCGGCTGTTCGTGGGCCAGCGACGCCAGCGCGGTGACCTCGCGCTGGCCCCGGCGGTGGCAGTCCACCAGCGCGTTGCGCAGGAGCCGGTAGAACCAGGCCACCGCGCTCTGGTCCTCGCGCAGGGACGCTCCCTGCTCCATGCCCTTCACGAACGCGGCCTGGAGCACCTCGCGCGCCGCCTCCTGGCTCCCCACGCGCGGCGTGAGGAACGCGAGGAACGCGTGGTGATGGCGCAGCAGCGCGTCCAGCGCCTCCGGGGACAGGCTCATACCGGGGCCTTGCGCTCCGCCCTGCGCGCGGCGAGGCGCTCCTGGAAGCCGTGCACCAGCGCGTAGAACGTGGGCAGGGCCAGCAGCGTGAACAGGGTGGACGTGACGAGCCCGCCCACCATCACCACCGCCAGCGGCCGCTCGATCTCCGTCCCGTGCAGCGGCAGCACCAGCAGCGGCAACAGGCCGAGGATGGCCGTGGCCGCCGTCATCAGCTTGGGGCGCACGCGGCCGAGGCTCGCCTCGCGCACGGCCTCCGCGAAGGGCCTGCCCCGGGCCATCAGGTCCTTCGTCTGCGCCACGAGCACCAGGCCGTTCTGCACCGCGATGCCGAACAGGCCGATGAGCCCCACCAGGCTGGACACGTTCCACGTCTCTCCCGCGAGCAGCAGCGCGAGGATGCCGCCCACGAACGCGTCCGGCAAGGTGGCCAGGATGACCAGCGCCTCCGCCACCGAGTCCAGCGCGAGGTAGAGCAGGACGAACACCGCGAGCAGCGCCACGGCGATGGCCACCGTCAGCGCCTGCGCCGCGCGCTCCTGGCTCTCCACCTTGCGCCCACGTCCACGAAGTAGCCCGTGGGCAGCTTCAGCTGCGTGGCCAGCACCTCCCGCACCTCCGCCGCCGTGCCGCCCAGGTCGCGGCCGGACACGCCCGCCTCCACCGCGATGCGCCGGCTGCCCGCCTCCCGGCGCACGCTCCCCGCGCCGGTGGTCTCCTCGATGGTGGCCAGCTGGCTCAAGGGGATGCGCGTGCCGTCGTGCCCGTCCACCAGCAGGTTGCGCAGGGCGTTCACGTCGCCCCGGCGGTGGTCCGCCAGCCGGAGCACCAGGTCGTAGCGGCGCTGGCCCCGCCAGATCTGCGCGGCCTCGTCACCCACCAGCCCGATGCGGACGGCCTTGATGACGTCCCCAGGCGTCAGGCCCACGCGCGCCACCGCCGCGCGGTTCACCGCGATGCGCAGCTGGGGCAGGCCGCTCAGCCGCTCCGCCCGCAGGTCCTCCACGCCGTCCACCTTCGCCATCAGCGCGCGCGTGCGCTCCGCGAGCCCGGCCAGCGTGTCCAGGTCCGGCCCGAAGATGCGCACGGAGAGGTCCGCGGGGCTGCCTCCCAGCCCCTCGTCGATGCGCATGCCCAGCGGCGTGGTGAAGAGCACCGACACGCCGGGCACCTTCTCCACCGCCTCGCGCATCCGCGACTCCAGCGCCTCGCGGCCGCCGACCGTGTCCTTCTTGAGGACCACCAGCACGTCGGACAGCGTGTGGGGCATGGGGTCCTCGGTGCGCTCGGCGCGGCCGGTGCGGCGCACCACGTCCTCCACCTCCGGGAACTCGCGCAGCACGTCCTCCACGCGGTGGTTGAGGCGGTCCACCTCGTCCAGCGACGCCTCCGGCGGCAGCACCGTCTGGAGCAGGAACGCGCCTTCGTCCAGCCGGGGCATGAAGTCGCTGCCCACCATGAAGGCCAGGCCCAGCGCCGGCACGGTGATGGCCAGCGCCACCACGCGCACCCGCCCCGCGTGACGCATGCACCTGTCCAGCAGCGGCGCGTACGCGGCCTTCACCTTGCGGATGAGCCACACGTCCTCCGGCGAGTCCTCGCGCGGCGCGCGCAGCAGGAGCCCCGACACCACCGGCACCAGCGTGAGCGCCAGCGCCAGCGACGCGGCCAGGCACGCCACCACCGCCGCCGCGAGCGGCTGGTACATGCGGCCCTCGATGCCCGTCATCGAGAACAGCGGGATGAACACCGCGACGACGATGAGCGTGGCGAAGGCGATGGGACGGCCCACCTCCAGCGCCGCCGCCAGCGCCTCCTCGCGCACCGGGCGGCGGCCCTTGCCCTCGCGCAGGTCGTGGATGACGTTCTCCACGACGATGATGGCCGCGTCCACCAGCAGGCCCACCGCGATGGCCAGCCCTCCCAGCGTCATCGTGTTCAACCCGATGCCCGCCGCCTTGAGCAGGAGGCCCGCCAGCGCCAGCGACAGGGCAGGGTGAGCGTGACGATGAGCGCCGCGCGCCAGTCCCCCAGCAGCAGGAAGAGCACGCCCACCACCAGGAACGCGCCCAGCAGGATGGCCCGGCCCACGCCTCCCAGCGCGGAGCCCACCAGCTCCGACTGGTCATAGACGACGCGCAGCTGCACGCCCGGCGGCAGCGAGCGGCGCAGTTCCTCGATGGCCGCGCGCACGCCCTCGGCCACCCGCACGGTGTCCGCGCCGAACTGCTTGCTCACGCGGCAGCTCACCACCTCGCCCTGGAGCCGGTGCGCCATCGCCCCGGCGCGGCGCGGGGGCCTCGCGCACGTCCGCCACGTCCCCCAGCAGCACCGGCGTCCCGTCCCGCAGCGCGACCACGGTGTTGTTCAGGTCCTCCACCGTCTCCGCCCGGCCCACCGCGCGCACGGCCCACTCCATGGGGCCCTGCGTGACGAAGCCGCCGGACGCGTTGACGCTGGCGCCCTCCAGGCCGTGCTGGACCTCGTCCAGCGTGATGCCTCGCGCCACCAGTTGATCCGGATCCAGCAGCACCTGGAACTGGCGCAGGTAGCCGCCCAGCCGCTCCACGCCCGCGACGCCGGGCACCGCGAGCAGCCGGTTCTTGATGTCGAAGTCCGCCAGGTCGCGCAGCGCCATCAGGTCCGCGCTGCCGGGCTCCGCCTCCAGCGTGAACTCGAAGACCTCGTTGAGCCGGCCGGTGAGGCTGGACACGAGCGGCGCGTCGGTGCCGGGCGGCAGCTCGCCCTCCACCCGCGCCACGTGCTCCGCCACGTACTGGCGGCTGCGGAAGTAGTCCGCGTCCGGTTCGAACTCCACCGTCACCTGCGTGACGCCCAGCTGCGAGGTGGAGCGGATGCGGCGCACCTGGGGCAGGCCCGCGAGCGCCACCTCCAGGGGGATGGCCACCGCCGTCTCCAGCTCCTCGGCGCCCATGGCGGGGTTCTGCACGATGACGTTGAAGATGGGCGCGGACAGGTCCGGGAACACGTCCTGGCGCAGGTTGCGCAGCGACACCGCGCCGAAGGCCGCCAGCGCCAGGACGACGAGCACCGTCAGCCCGGGCCGGGCGAAGGACGCGCGGAGGATGCGCCCCGGCAGCGTCCCGCGGGGGTCAGTGGCCATGTTCGTCACCTCCGCCCTCGGACTTCTCCACCTCGGCCTTGAGCAGGAACGCGCCCTCCACCACCACCTCGTCGCCCACCGCGAGCCCCGAGAGCACCTCCACCTGCGTGCCCAGGCTGCGGCCCCGGCCCACCTCGCGCTGCTCGAAGACGCCGGCCTCCGCGGTGGGCAGGAACACCACCCAGCCGTTCTCCAGCCGCTGGAGCGCCGCCGCCGGCACCGCGGTGAGCGTGGCGCCCGGCTCGCCCAGGGGGATGGAGGCGGACGCGGACATGCCCGGCCGCAGGAGCCCCTTGCCGTTGTCCAGCTCCAGGCGCACGGGGATGGTCCGGCTGCGCGGATCCACCCGCTGGCCCACGTGGCCCACCTTCGCCGCGAACTCCTGGCCCGGGTACGCGGCGAAGGTGACGCGCGCCTCCGCCCCGGACTTCAGGCGCACGGCGTCCCGTTCGAACGCGTGGACGACGAGCCACAGCGACGACAGGTCGCCGATGCGGAAGAGCGCCTGCGACGGGTCCGCCATCTGCCCCAGCCGCGCGGTGCGCTCCACGACGGTGCCGTCGATGGGCGCCTTGAGCACGAAGCCCGACGTGCCCTCGCCCCCGGCGCCGCCCGCGCCCAGGGCCAGCAGCGCGGCCTTCGCGGCGGCG
>NZ_JBKGHJ010000204.1:0-14210 GCF_046520365.1 Corallococcus sp. 4LFB | reverse complement strand
GCGGCCATTGCCGCGGCTGGCTGACGGCCTCGCTGACCGCGTCGAGCACGGCCTCTTCCAGGGGCGTGGTTTCGGCGTCGTGGAAGTCCGCGCACGGCGCGTCGCCGGTGGGGCTGGTGGCCTCCTTGCGCAGGAGGAGGCCGCCCTCCGCGCCCAGGCAGACGCGGCGCACGGAGGCCGTGCCGGAGAGCTCCTGGCGCACGTCGTACCAGGTGCCCGGGCCCCACGCGTGGTCGAGCACGGGCACGGTGCCCGCGCCGCCGGCGCCCTGGCGGAAGGACACGAGCGTGAGCTGCTGGCTGCCGCTGGCGCCGAAGCCGGAGAGCGTGGTGCTGGCGTCGAGCAGGCCGTGGGTGAGGTACAGCGGCCCGGGCTTGGTGGCGTAGAGGCGGTTCTGGAGGGGGCCGTCGCTGGGGCGGCGGTCGTCCAGGAAGCGGCGCGCGTCCCAGGCGCGGCCGGCGGCGGTGGTCTGTTCGAGGGAGCGCTGACCGCGGTGCTCCTCCTTCCACGGCTGCGTCAACTCCAGGCGCATGGGCAGCACGCGGGGCTGGGAGAGGCGCGGGTGGAGCAGGGGCCTGCCCTGGTCATCCGTGAAGGTGATGGTGAGCCACGCCCACGGCGCCTGCACGGCGACGACCTCCAGCGCGACATGGCCGGCCACGCCCACGCCGGTGTCCGAGCCCGGGCGGCCCCGGTGGGCGGAGAAGGCGTACTCCACGCGGTCGCCCACGCGGGCGCGCTGCCACGGTGACGGCGTGGCGGTGGTCTCTTCGGGCGTGGGAGCGCCCGCGTCCGGCACGGAGGCCTGGGTGGGGACGGAGGCGTCGGACGGTTCGGTGGCGGTGGTGCCGTCGGAGGGGGAGACGGCACGGGGCTTCATGCTCTCGCAGCCGGTGCTCAGCAGGAGCGCGGAGCACAGCAGGAGGGGAGCGCGGAGGAGGGGGCGTCGCATGCGGCCGCTAGATACACGGAGCCCCGCGCGGATCCGCGTGGACGGTGGCCGTGTGTTCGGGGTCAACGTGTGCTGGAAGACAGCTCGGAGGGCTCCAGCCACGTGCCCCAGCCCGAGAGTCTCGTGTCCTCGATGAACTGGTGCAGTCCTGCCCGGGGCTGCCAGAACGTCTCCGCTGACAACTCCTTGAACCGGGCCTCCCTGGGGAGTCCCCGGAGCACGGGATTCCACACATCCGTGGCGAAGCCTTGGACGGTCACCTTGAGGCTTTCATGATCCATGCTGTCCGGGGTCTCATCGAAGTAGGCCCGCAGCGAGTCCTGCCCCAGGTGAAGCGGTCCCTGCCTCGGGAGCGGAGCCCCGTAGTCGCGAGGCGGCCAGGTGGGCACGAAGACGGACTCATCGACGAGCTGAATCAAGGCGTCTTCCAGCGCAACGCTCTCCGCGTCCTGGAAGTCCTCGCACCGCGTGCCGTCGGTGGAGTCGGTCCATCCCTTGCGCAGCAGATAGCCCTGCTCAGCGCCCAGGCAGATGCGTGTCACGCGAGAGCCTTCGCGAGTGCGCGCCTTCATTTCGTACCAGGTGCCTGGTCCAAAAGGGCGGTCCATGCGGGGAAGGACACCTTCGGAGGTGCCCGACCCCCGCTGGAACGACACGAGTGCGAGGCGGTGGCCAAACGTGACATTGAAGCCGCTCACACTGTCGACTTCGAGCAGTCCACGGGTGAGGTAAAGCGGGCCGGGGGGCTCCGCGTAGATCCGGTGTTGTGTGGGCCCGTCACCGCTGGATTCGTCACGGGAGGTGCGCTGTGCCAGCCAGTGGTGGCCGGCGGCGAAGGCCCGGATGGGAATGGGAGGACTTCCCCGGATGCCTGGAGGACGATGCGCCGGGGCCTGGCCCATGCGCATGGGCAGCACGAAAGCGTGGCGCAAGAACGGATGCGGATGAGGTTGGCCGTCATTCCGCGTGACGCGAATGGAAAGCCAGACCCAGGGCGGTCTCACGGCCACGACCTCCACGAAGAGCTGGCCCGCTGAGGAGCTGTTCCCCCGACTCATGCCGGACGCGTGCACGTAGAAGGCATATTCCACGCGGTCTCCCACGCGCGCGTCCTGCCAGGACGTGTGGGCGACCGCCGCGGTGTTCTCCAGGGGGACCTCCGTCACGGTGCTGGAGCCCCGGGGTTTGGATGTCCCGCAGCCCATGAGCAGGACTAGGGCCACGCAAGCCCCTGCGATGAACTCCTGGCGGAAAGACTGTCGTTGCATCTGGCGGATGCCCCCTGTCTGCCATTGATGCACGGACCGGCTTCTTCCGCCAGGGAACTCCACCCGGAGTGGAACCCCGTCCCCCGGCGCTGCTAGACCAGCCCCCACGTCCACACCGCACCCGGAGCCCCGCGCATGCCCTCGCCCCTGTCCATCCGCCGTGTCGTCCTCTACAAGCACGGCGTCGGCTACTTCGAGCGCCGGGGGAAGGTGACCGGCAGCGAGACCGCGCACCTGGACTTCAAGGCGCGCGACATGAACGACGTCCTCAAGTCCATGACCGTGCTGGACTTGAACGGCGGCTCCGTGTCCGCCGTGAGCTACGACTCCACCAAGCCCCTCGAACAGCTCCTCTCCGAAGCCACCATCCGCATCCCCGAACACGGCAGCCTCACCGCGCTGCTCGGTCAGGTGAAGGGCGCCCGCGTGCGCGCCCGCGTCGGCGGCGCGCAGGTGGAGGGCGCCATCGTCGGCCTCGAATCCCTGCCCGTCGTGCAGGGGGAAGCGAGCGTCGTGCGCCCCTTCCTCACGCTGCTCGTCGGCGCGTCGCTGCGCACCTTCGACGTGCTGGAGCTGGGCGAGCTGGAGTTCCTCGACGAGGCCGTGCGCAAGGACCTGGAGTTCTACCTGGCCACCGTCATGTCCTCGTACAAGAAGGACTCCAAGCGGCTGTCCATCCTCACCGCCGGAGAGGGCTCGCGCGAGCTGTTCGTCAGCTACGTGCTGGAGTCCCCCGTGTGGAAGACCAGCTACCGCATCCTCCTGGACGAGGGGAAACCGCCCCTCCTCCAGGGCTGGGCCCTGGTGGACAACACCGGCGACGAGGACTGGGTGGACGTGGAGCTGTCCCTCATCGCCGGCCTGCCCGTGTCCTTCGTCCACGACCTCTACAACCCCCGCTACCTGCGCCGCCCCGTCGTGGAGGTGCGCTCGGAGACCGGCGTCGCGCCCGTCATCCCCCAGGAGGCCCACGAGAGCGCCTTCGAGCCCGCCATGGACATGGCCGCGGAGGAGGAGGCCTACGGCAGCCAGGGCGCCCCCATGGCCAGCATCATGCCCATGGCCGCGCCCGCCGCGGCCCCCCGCATGCGGGCCAGGGGCGGCCCCAGGGCTGGCGGCGGCGGACGCGGCATGCGCGAGACGCTGGAGCAGAGCACCCCCGTGACGACGCTGACGAAGGAGGTGGGCGACCTCTTCGAGTACGGCGTGGACCGCCCCGTCACCGTGCACCGCAACCAGAGCGCGCTCGTGCCCATCCTGCACCGCCCCTTCGAGGGCCGCCGCGTGCTGCTCTACAACCGCGCCACGCGCGAGAAGAACCCGATGGCCTGCATCGAGTTCAAGAACACCACCGGCCTCACGCTGGAGGGCGGCCCCGTCACCATCACCGAGGACGAGACCTACGTGGGCGAGGCGATGCTCGACACCCTCAAGCCCGACGACGTGCGCTTCGTCCCCTACGCTGTCGAGCTGTCCTGCGTCGTGTCCGTGGAGCAGGACCTGGAGGACGGCCCGGTGTTCCGCGCGCGGCTCGGCCGGGGGACGCTCGTCGTGGAGTTCTTCCACCAGCGCCGCACGAAGGTCCTCGCGCGCAACAAGGCGAAGCGTCCCCAGGTGCTCTACGTGGAGCACCCGCGCACCGGCTGGGAGCTGAAGGACACGGCCGCCCCCGCGGAGACGACGGACGGCTTCTGGCGCTTCAAGCGCGAGCTGGCCCCGGGCGCCTCCGACACGCTCACCGTCACCGAGCGCACCAGGGGACAGCGCCAGTACTACCTCGGCAACGTGGGGCTGGAGGAGGTGGCGTTCTTCCTCGATTCGCGCTTCATCGACCCGCGCGTCGCCCAGGCCCTGCGCGACGTGGTGGCCCTGCGCGAGAAGCTGTCGCAGGTCATCCGCGACGTGCAGCGCCTCACCGAGGAGCGCACCCAGCTCTTCAAGGACCAGGAGCGGATCCGCTCCAACATCGACTCGCTCAAGAGCGGCGCGTCCCAGCGCGAGCTGGTGGAGCGCTTCGTCACCAAGCTCAACGCGCAGGAGGACCGGCTGGAGCTCATCGGCCGGGAGCTGGAGCGACTCGAGCAGGAGCGCACCCGTCTGCAGACGGAGTCGAACCAGCGCATCGAGTCGCTCTCCTACGAAGCGGACCTGTAGCTACTTCGCGTCCGCGCGGAACACCTCGCGGCCCGCGACCACCGTCAGCCGGACCTGCCCGGTGAGCAGGTCCGCCGGGGGCGCGTCCACGGGGTCCACCGACAGCGCCACGAAGTCCGCGTCCTGGCCCGGCTTCAGCCGGCCGCGCTGTCCTTCCGCGAAGGACGCCCAGGCCGCGCCCACCGTGAAGCCCTCCAGCGCCTCCTCGCCGCTCAGGCGCTGGTCCGGTTGCCACCCGCCCGGCGGCTGGCCGCTGGCATCCTGCCGCGTACGCGCCGCGTACAGCCCCGCGAGCACGTCCGGCCGCTCCACCGGGAAGTCGCTGCCCAGCGCCAGCACCGCGCCCGCGGCCTTCAGCTTCTGCCACGCATAGGCGCCCTGGATGCGCTCCGGGCCCACGCGCTTCTCCGCCCAGGGCATGTCGCTGGTGGCGTGCGTGGGCTGCACGCTCGCGACGAAGCCGTTCGCGCCCAGCCGGGAGATGTCCTCGGCGGTCATGATCTGCGCGTGCTCCACGCGGGGGCGCGCGTCCTTCATCCCCGCGGCCGCCAATTCACGCAGCACCGTGTCCAGCACCAGCGTGTTGGCGCGGTCGCCAATCGCATGCGTCGCCACCTGGAAGCCGCGGCCCACGAAGGCGTGCACGCGCGCGGCGTACTCCTCCGGGGACAGGAGCAGCAGGCCGCGGTGGCCGGGCTCGTCGCTGTAGGCCGCGCCTAGCGCCGCGCCCCGGCTGCCCAGCGCGCCGTCCAGGAGGAGCTTCACCGCGCGCATCGTCAGGAGCTTCCCCTGGAAGGGGCCGTCCTTGAGGTACTGCACGCGGTCGTCCGTCTGGCCATCCGCCATGGCGTAGACGCGCAGGGGCAGGGTGCCCGCCTTGTCCCAGGCCTGGAGCAGGCGGAAGGTCCGCAGGTCCATGCCCGCGTCGTGCACGCCGGTGAGCCCCACGCGCGCGCAGTGCTCCAGCGCCGCGCGCAGGTGCGCCTCGTGCTGCTCACGGGTGGGCGGGGGCAGCACCTTCAGCGCCAGGTCCATGGCGTTGTCGATGAGCACGCCGCTGGGGTCGCCCTCCGGCAGGCGCACGATGGTGCCGCCCTCCGGGTCCTTCGTGTCGCGGGTGATGTTCGCGCGCTTGAGCGCCGCGCCGTTGAGCCACAGCGCGTGCCCGTCGATGCGCCACAGCGCCACGGGCGTGTCCTTCAGGTGCTCGCCCATGTCGAAGAGGGTGGGGAAGCGCTGCGTGTCCCAGTCGTTCTGGTCCCAGCCCTGCCCCACCAGCCAGTCACCCTGGTGCGCGGTGGACGGGGCCTTCTCCAGCCGCTGGCGCACCTCCTCCAGTGACGTGGTGCCCTCCAGCCGCACGCTCGCGAGCGCCTGGCCCAGCCCGGCCAGGTGCCCGTGAGAATCCGTGAGGCCCGGCACCACCGTCGCGTCGCCCAGCTCCACCACGCGCGCGGTGGCGCCCGCGGCGGCGAGCACCTCCTCGCGCGTGCCCACCGCCAGCACCTTGCCGTCGCGCACGGCGAGCGCCTGGGCCTCCGGCTTCGCGGCATCCAGCGTGCGGATGCGCCTGGCCACGTACACCGTGGGCGCGTCCTCGACCGCCTGCTCCGCGGGCGTTGCTTCCGGCACACGCCGTGAGCAGCCCGAAGCGCCCACCCACAGGACCAGCGCCCCCAGCATCCAACCGAGACGTCCTCGCATCATCCGCGCACCCGCCATGACCGTTCGCCCGGGAAGCCCCCCGGGACATCGCGCGCGGCACTCTGACGCACGCCCCGCGCGACGGCCAGTCTTGTGAGCCGGTCTGGTGACTACCGCCCCACGCGCAGCGTGTATGTGTAATCAATGGGCGCGCCGAAGGGCGCCAGGGCCCGCACGTTCACCACGTGCTCGCCCGGGGACAGCTGGAGCATCAGCCACCACCCGTCCGTCACGCCGCGCTGCTCGCCCCCCACGAGGCACGGGTCGGGAATCTTCCCCACGAGGCTGGGGTCCGCGTCGAAGGTGAACAGGCCGCTGGTGTGGCGGTGGCGGCGGGTGTCCACGCGCCGGCCGTCCACGGTGACCACCAGGTCCTGCGTGCCATTGTTGAAGTCGAGCGCGCCCTGGCGCAGGAAGTCCTCCAGCGTCTGGCCCGGCGCCGGTTCGAAGGACGGGTCGGGGCACGGGTAGTCATTGATGATGACCCACAGCGGCACCAGCACGGGCTTGTTCCGGGGGACGCGGCAGGTGCGCTGGTACGTGGTGTCCAGGTCGTAGGTGGGCACGAAGTAGACGGGGCCGTCCTGGTCCTCGTCGCAGTCCTGCTCCAGCCGCAGCATGGGGCTGCGGTCCGCCGGCACGCGGAAGTGCCAGCGGTACCACTCCTTCGCCCACGCGGTGATGGGGCGGCCGTACACGCGCGCTCCCGGGGGAAGGACGACCGCGCCCCAGGTCCGCGCGTCCGTCTCCAGCGCTTCCTCGGAGGCGGCGGGCTCCGCCGTCACCGCGTCCGCCAAGGGCTCCGGCGCGCAGCCCATGAGCCATCCCGTGAGCACCGCCACCGCGATGATGTTTCGCTGCATGTGTGGACCCCTCCTGTCTGAAAGAGGGCTCCAACCTACGGACGCACGGGCGCCTGGGATTGTACGTGCTTGCGCGGTCCCCGCCCCGCGAGCGCCGCGGCCCGGTACTCGCCGGGCGTCACCCCCAGCGTGCGGCCGAAGTGCTTGATGAGGTGGCTCTGGTCCGTGAAGCCCGCCGCGAGCGCCACCTCCGCCATGGGCAGCGGCCCCGCCAGCAGCTCCTGCGCCAGCCGCAGCCGCAGGGCCCGCTGGAACACCTGCGGCGTCTGGCCGAACTGACGGTGGAACGCGCGCACCAGGTGCCACGGGCTGAGCCCCGCGACCCGCGCGAGCGCCTCCAGCGAGAGGTTGCGCGTGGGGTGGGCCTCCAGCAGCTCCCGCGCCCGCTGCACGCCCCTCGCGCACGCGGTGGCCCGACGCAGGTACGGCAGCCCCGCGTGCCGGCGCAGCAGCGCCACCATCAATCCCAGCAGCCGCTCCTCGCGCTCCAGCCGGGACACGGCGCCGTCCTTCAGCGCGTCGAAGGTGACGGTGAAGCGCTCCATCAGCGCCGCGTCCTGGAGCATGGGCGACGCGAAGCCGGGCAGGGTGCCCGCGGGCGCTCCCGTCTCCTCCGCCGCGCGGATGAGCAGCGCGGGCGGGACGTAGAGGATGCGGTAGGCCCACCCGATGGTGGAGTCGGCGGCGCGGCCCTCGTGCATCTCCCCCGTCGACACGGCGAGGAGGCTGCCCTCCGAGGCCACCACCCGCTGCCCCTGCAGGTGCATGGACTGCGCGCCCGCGTCGTAGGCGCACAGCGAGAAGACGTCATGCGAGTGCTTCGGAAAGGTCCACCGGGTGTAGGCCGCCCGGTGCAGCTCCAGCCCGGGCACCTCCGGGGCCACCCAGAAGCCGTCCTCTTGTTTCGCGCGTCGCATGTCGCCCCCCGGCGGCGCCCCCGTCCAGGGAGGGAGCGCACGGCGGGCGCAAGCATAGGGACACGCGGCCCCGGAAGGGCGTATGGAACGGCGGGTGAGCACCGTTACCCCTCGCGGCATCTGTTTCGACCTGGACGGCACGCTGGTGGACTCGCTGCCGGACATCATCGACAGCTTCCTCCACGGCTTCACGCACCACGGCCTGCCCGCGCCCTCCGTCGCGGAGGTGCGGGCGCTCATCGGCCAGCCGCTGGAGGCCATGTACACGCGCTTCGCGCCCGAGCACGCCGCCACGCTCTGCGCCGCCTACCGCGAGCACTACCCGCTGAACTTCCACCGGCGCTCCCGGCCCTTCCCCGGCGTGGAGCGCGTGCTGCGCACCCTGCGCGAGCGGGGCTACCTGCTCGCCGTCGCCACCACCAAGCGCGGCGACATGGCGCGGCGCTTCGTGGACGCGATGGGACTGGGCGGCCTGCTGCACCACGTGCAGGGCACGGACGGCTTCCCGCACAAGCCCGCGCCGGACGTCATCCACCACGCCCTGAAGGCGCTGGGCACCGGCGGCCTGTGGATGGTGGGCGACACCACGCTGGACCTGCGCGCGGGCCAGGCCGCGGGCCTCAAGACCTACGCCGTGACGTGGGGCACGCACGCGCGGGAAGCGCTGGCCACCGCCGCGCCGGACGAGCTCCAGCCGGACCTGGAGCGGCTGCTGCACCACCTGCCGCCGCGCGGCTGAAGCGCGCGGCTCAGTGCTGGGTGCCCGGCTGGAGCGCCTGCACCTGCCGCACCTGCTGACGGCTGTTGAGCGGCAGGGCCGGCAGCGTGAGCTGATCCAACTCGCGCGGGCCGATGAGCTGCACCACGTCCTTGCGGAAGAACAGGTCCAGCGTCCAGCCCATGGCCACGCGCACCTTCGTCTCCAGCTTCGGCAGCTTGAACAGGTAGACGGTGCGCCAGAGCACCCACGCGAAGGTGCCGGAGAACTTCAGCCCCAGGATGCGCGCCACGCCCGCGCGCCGGCCAATCGCCGCCAGCTGTCCCAGCATCTTGTAGCGGAACGCCTTGCCCGGCTGGCCCTTCAGCGCCGCGCACACGTTGCGCGCCGCCACCAGCCCCTGGCGCATCGCGTGCTGCGCGGTGGGCGGGCAGGGCTTGCCCCCGTTGGTGAGGTCCGGCACCGACGCGCAGTCGCCCAGCGCCCACACGCCCGGGAAGCCGGGCACCTCCATGCGCGCGTTCACCTTGAGCCGGCCGCGCTCCTTCTCGCACGGCAGCGTCGCCAGCAGGGGCGGCGGCGTGACGCCCGCGGTCCACACCACCGTCTTGGTGGGCACCACCGTGCCGTCCGGCAGCGCCACGCCCGCCTCCGTCACGTCCTTCACGTGGACGCCGGTGAGCACCTCCACGCCGTGCTCGATGAGCTTCTTGCGCGCGTACGTGCCCAGCTCCTCGCCCAGCTCCGGCAGCACCTCCTGGCCGCCGTGCACCAGCATCACGCGCACGTTGGCGTGCTGGATGTTCGGGTAGAAGGGCAGGGCGCCGTGGATGAAGTCGTTGATGGCGCCCGCCGTCTCCACGCCCGCGAAGCCGCCGCCCACCACCACGAAGGTGACGATGGCGTCGCGCTTGCCCACCGTCACGCAGTCCGTGTCCGCCTCCTCCAGCCGGTCGATGAGGCAGTTGCGCAGGAGCATCGCGTCGCCCAGCGTCTTCATGGTCAGCGTGTAGTCGCGCGGGCCCGGCTTGCCGAAGAAGTTCGTCTCCGAGCCCATGGCCAGCACCACGTAGTCGTACGACACCGTGTGGCTGTGGCCGTCCAGCCCGCCGTGCGCCACCGTGACCTTCTTCGACTCCAGGTCCAGCCCGCTGACGTCGCCCTCCACGAACGTCAGGTGCGGCAGCAGCTTGCGCAGCGAGATGACGATGGCGGTCGCGTTCAGGTCGCTCGCCGCCACCTCGTGGAGCATGGGCGTGAAGAGGAAGAAGTTGTCGCGGCTGACGAGCGTCACCTCCACGTCGTCCCGCTTGCCCAGCTGCCGCTCCAGGTGCAGCGCCGCGTACATGCCCGCGAAGCCGCCCCCCAGGATGAGCACCCGCTTGCTCGCTGGCGGCGCGCCCACGCTGAGCCCTTCCGACCGCTGATCCGCCCCCATGCCTGCCTCCTCATGACGCGAAGAACACCATTCCCCAATGTCGGGGCGCTCCTTCGCGTCCGCACCCCCTGCCACCGGGCGCCTGCCCTCCTGCCCGGCGGACGGGCTCAGGGGTGGTTCGGGTGCATCCGGTGCCGCCACGTCGTGCGCTGTGCCGTGTAGCGCGGGTTCTGGAAGAGCTTGATGAGCACCATGCCCGCCACGAACCCGCCGATGTGCGCCCACACGGCGACGCCGCCGGACACCTCCGGCCGCAGCGTCATCAGCTGCGGCAGGCCGGTGATGACCTGGAGCACGAACCACCACACCAGCACGGCCCACGCGGGGATGGGGAAGACGCGGATGAAGATGAAGAGGATGAACAGCATGTTCACCCGCACGCGCGGGTAGAGCACCAGGTACGCGCCCAGCACGCCCGCGATGGCGCCCGACGCGCCCACCGTGGGCACCGGCGACGTGGGGTCCACCGCCACGTGCGTGGCCGCCGCCACCAGCCCGCACAGGAGGTAGAACACGAGGAAGCGCAAGCGCCCCATGCTGTCCTCGATGTTGTTGCCGAAGACCCAGAAGAACAGCACGTTGCCCAGCAGGTGCCCCCAGCTTCCGTGCAGGAACATGGACGTGAGCGGCGTCAGGCGGTTGATGGCCTCGTTGTCCACCACGCACGCGATGCCGTCGCCCAGCGGCACCGCCAGCCCCAGCGGCGCGCGGCCGGAGAGCTCCCCGGGCACCAGCCCCAGCTCGCAGATGCTGGTGGCCAGCCGCACCACGTTGAAGCCCGCGCCCTGGAAGAACACCCAGGTGAGCCCCAGGGCCGCGAGCAGGAGGTACGTCATCACCGGGGTGCGCAGGGTCGGGTTGTCGTCGCTGATGGGAATCATGTCCGCCCGCCAGCATGGCCCCGCCGCGGGAGGCGCGGACGGCCTCGTGCGCGCGGATGTGCGACGCCGGACGCATCACCGGGAGGCGGCGGGGCTCCTACCAAATGAAGGTTGCCTGATGAAGGTAACCCCGTCCCGCACGGGCCCGGTCCTGGCTTCCGGGCCCGCGCCGGGTGATGTTCCGCAACCGTCTTCCCTTCCATGGAGTCCGGAGCAATGAACCCCTCGAAATCGTCCCGCGCCTCGGCGCTGCTCGTGGTGTCCGTCCTCGCCCTCGCCTTCAGCGGCTGTGCCGCGCGCCGGCAGCAGGCGTACCTGGAGGACAAGGCCATGGGGCACGTCTACCGCAAGCCCATCGCGGAGGTGTGGCCGGCGGCCGTCGCCCTCCTCCAGGAGAAGGGCTACTCCCTGATGAAGGGCCAGACCGGCTTCGAGGCGACCACGGAGTGGCTCATGACCAGCGCCCCGTCCTCCCTGGGCACCGCCTACGCGCGCTACCACGTGCGCGGCACCGAGCGCGGCCCCGGCCAGTGCTCCGTGGAGTTCCGCCGCCAGGACCGCTCCGAGTCCCGCGCCGCCGACGACACCAGCGGCCGCGGCAAGGACATGGGCGAGTCCGCGGTGGGCGCCGGCAGCTCCCAGATGAAGCGCGACTCCGAGCTGGAGTGGGAGCTGCTCCAGAAGGTGGACCCGGACGCCGCCTCCGCCCTCCAGGCCGAGGCGAAGAAGGTCGAGTAGCCCCACCCGCCGTCACCGAGCCGGGGCCGCCGCCCGCGCGAAGCCACCTCAGTCGCGCAGCGGCAGCTCCACGGTGAGGCCGTCGAAGGCCACCTCCACCGGCCCCTTGAACGCCTCGCGCGCCTGCGTGAGCAGCCGTCCGGGGTCGGTGTCGTGGCGGCTGGACAGGTGGGTGAGGATGAGCCGCTTCGCGCCCGCGTCGCGCGCCACCTGGGCCGCCTCCCGCGCGGTGGAGTGCCGCGTCTCCACGGCGCGCGTCTGCTCGTCGTCGGAGAAGGTGGACTCGTGCACCAGCAGGTCCGGCGTCCTTCGCCGCCTGCACCAGCGCGGGGCACGGCCGCGTGTCGCCGGAAATCACCAGCCGCCGCCCGGCCCGGGCCTCCCCCAGCACGTCCTCCGGCCTCACCACGCGCCCGTCCGGCAGCGTGACGGCCTCGCCCTTCTGCAGCTTCCCGAAGGCCGGCCCCTCCGGCACGCCCAACTCCCGCGCCTTCTCCAGGTGGAAGCGCCCCGGACGCGCGTCCTCCGCCAGCACGTAGCCCAGCGCGTGGATGCGGTGGTCCACGCCCACCGCCTGCACGGAGTAGCCGTTGCGGCGCACCACGTCCCCGTCCTTCAGCTCGTGGATCTCCACCGGGAAGGCCAGCGACTCCAGCCCCAGGTGCACGGCCTGGTGCAACAGCCGGCGCGCCGGGGGCGGCCCGTACAGGTGCATGGGCTCCGTGCGGCCCGTCATCCCCAGCGTGCGCAGGAAGCCGATGATCCCCAGGTAGTGGTCGGCGTGGAAGTGCGTGAAGAACGCCGCGTCCACGGTGAAGCCCGTGCCGAAGCGCACCATCTGCCGCTGGCTGCCCTCGCCGCAGTCGAAGAGGAGCAGGTCCGCGTGCGCCTTTACCGCCAGGCCGGACAGGCCGCGATGCAGCGTGGGCTGCGCGGCGGAGGTGCCGAGGAAGGTGAGCCTCAGTAGGGACATGCCGGCGCTTCCCACGACGAGAGTGGCCTCCTCGCACGCGCGGAGTCTTTCCTTCGCGCGCGCGTTCCCGGGGCATTTACCAGGGTGCGAGGGGGCGTGCTATGCAGCCGGCCCTTTCGGACCCCACCCCATGCCTGATTCCCTGACGGTCGGCCCCACGGCCGACCCCCGCCGCGTGCGTGCCCAGGACGGCCGCCTCCTCTCCGTGCCTGACGGCTGGGCCCTGCTCCCCCCCGGCGACGCCGGCCTCACCCGCCGCGTGAAGGCCGCCGGCCCCTCCTGGACCGTGGTGGAGAAGGTGGGCCGCAAGCTCTTCTCCCGGGGCGTATGGGCGCCGGAGGCCCACATCGTCCACGCCAGGGCCGCCCTGGAGGACGAGCGCGCCACCCCCGCCTACGCCAGGAAGCTGGCCCAGGGCCGCGAGCGCCGCGCGAAGGAGCAGGCGGAGTACGAGGTGGACTTCGCCAACGCCGTCCTGCGCTTCCTCGCCTTCAGCCCCGCGTGGCTCCCCCACGCCAAGCGCCTGGCCGTGCTCGTCGCCGGCCACGCCACCCCCGTGGGCAGCGGCACCGTGGCCCGCACGGAGCGCATCCCCATCGAGCGGCGCGCGGAGGCCGCCGTCATCGCCTGGATGCGCCACCAGACCACCGGCTATGACCACATGCGCATCGAGCGCGTGAAGGGCGCCCGCCGCGAGGTGCGCCGCGAGCTGGCGGAAATCTCCCGCGCCATCCTGGACCTGCACCGCCGGGACAGCCCCCACGCACCGCCCGCGTGTCCGCTCTGCTCCGCCCTCCTGCGCCCTCCGCCGACACGCCCCTCGGATTCCTGACCCGGCGTTCAGCAACGGCTGTTTTATTTCTGACCGGCGGGTTAGGAATGGCCCGCGATGCCCCGTCCCGCAGACCCCAAAGCCCGCAGCGCGCTCATCGCGTCCGCGCGGGCGGAGTTCGCGAAGCGGGGCGTGAAGGGCGCGCGCATCAGCGACATCACCGCCGCCGGCGGCCTGTCCAAGGGCGCCTTCTACCTGCACTTCCCCTCGAAGGAGGCCCTCTTCGCGGCGCTGGTGGAGGAGTTCCTGGAGGCGCTGGAGCGGCTGGCCACGGAGCGCCTGTCGCGCATGGAGCGCTTCCGCGCGGAGTACGGCATGCCGGGCCCCGGCGACGTCGCCACGCGCTCGGAGCGCTACCGCGTCTTCCTGCGCCTGGAGGCCGCGCTGGACGTGGAGATGCTGGAGCTCATGTGGGACCAGCGTGAGCTCGTCACCGCGCTCATCGTGGGCAGCCAGGGCACCGCCTTCGAGTCCGTCATGTGGGACGTGGTGGACCGCGAGGTGGAGCGCATCGCGGGGGAGTTCCACCTCCTGCGCGGCCAGCAGCCGGACACCCCGGACGTGGACCCCAGCCTCTTCGGCTCGTTCGTGGTGGGCACGTACCTGCTGCTGGCCCGGCGCATGGGCCGGCTGGCGCAGAAGCCGGACCTGGCCACCTGGGCCGTGGGGCTCCAGCGCCTCATGCACGAAGGCTCGCTGCCGCGCGAGCCCGTGCCCCTGGCCGCCGCCTACGCGCGGCCCTCTTCCCCGCCCTCCACGCGCCGGCGCCACG
>NZ_JBKGHJ010000203.1:0-14220 GCF_046520365.1 Corallococcus sp. 4LFB | reverse complement strand
GAGCCGCGCCCTGTGCCGAGGGAGCCGCCGCGGGAGTCGCGGACGCGGAGGCCGCACCGCCGACCCTGGGCGCGACATCCTGCGCGTCCTCGCCCAGGTCGCCCAGCGAGGGCACCTCCAGCGCCTTCACCAGCTGCGTGAGCTGGCTCACCGCCTGGGCCAGCTGCGCCGCGAAGTCACCGGAGGCACCGCCCACCCGGCCCGGACCCTGCTCGAAGGAGTCCGTCATGAGCATGCGCCGCAGGTCGTTGCGGGGCTGCTGCGCCTGGGTGCCCGCCACGCCCTGCGCCGGAGCGGCAGCGGGGCTCGAGAGGGGCTGGGAGAAGGACGCGCGGTTCAGGGAGGAGATGGACATGCCGGGACCCAAGAGCACGGCACATGCCAGCCCCCGGTCCCCGGAGGCCCTTCGTGAAATCAGTCACTTGGGACAAGCACGCGAGGCCCGGCACGATGACGCCGTTCACCACCTGATGTCTGGCGTCACCAGCCGGCGTGGGCCGCGAAGACGTCCCGCAGGCCCGCGATGAGCGCGTGGACCGTGACCTGGCTCAAGGCCGTGCCGTCGAAGCGCCGCATCGGCAGCGTGCGCAGCGGCGTTCCTTCGAAGGTGAGCACCTCCAGCTTCGGCAGTCGCGTGAGGACCTCGGCTTGCCCGCCGCCAGCCGGGCCCGCGCCTTCTCCAGCGAGACACGTCCGTCCCTCTCCACCGAGGTGTGGATTTCAAGAGGCAGCATGGCCAGCGGTGTACCCCACCGGGTCCGCACCCGCACCGCCAGGAATGTTTCCCACGACCAGGAATCCGGGGCCGCTTCGTATTGATGCGGACCGGCCACCCGCAACCCTCCACGGTGGCCCTATCGAGGGGGAGTTCCTCCATGCCTGTGACTTTGAAAACACCGTTGACGGGAGAGGTGCGTCCGCGCACGCCCACCGCGGGCCGCCGCTGGCTCGCGAGCGTCGTGGCCGCGCTGGGCCTCTGGGGCTGTGGTGATGCCACGTCCAGCGGCGCGCAAGCGCCGGAGCCCGCCGCCAGCACTCAGACGGCGAAGGAGGGCCTGACGTGCTCGCCCGCGGACGTCGCCACGGGCGAATGGGCGTGTACCGGCCAGTTCACCTACAGCCTGGAGTGTTACGCGCAGCAGGCCTCCGTGGCGTGCGGCGAGGACACCACGCCGAAGACGTGCACCTCCTACGGCACGTGCCGGCACGCGGACTTCGGACAGGAGCGCATCACAAGCAGGTGGTGCTGTCGCTGGACCCCCGCTTCGACTACTCGTGTGAGCCCCAGGCGCAGAGCTACCTCATCGCGAACCTGACGTCGGCGGAGCGCGTGGGCGTCACCTGGACCTGGTACATCGGCGGCCAGCCGGGCGGCGGCGAGGAGTCCCTGCTGGGTGGCGGCGCCCCCTCGCGCAAGAGCACCGGCACGCAAGGCATTGGCCCCGACTACTGCTACATCACCTATTCGAACTACCCCACCGGCCAGTTCGTGATGGGCACCGGTCCCCAGTGCGGCACCACGCAGACGGCGTGCACGGTGGCCTGCCAGAACCCGGAGACGTGCCAGGTGAACGGCGCCTGGGTGACGGACGCCGCGCAGTGCGGAACCCTGGTGGGCCCGTGCGGCGAAGGCAGCGGCCCCAAGCTCTACAACTCCTGCCGTGACGCGGCCCACGGGCTGGCGCCGGACGCGGACTGCGGCGCGGGCTTCGTCGAGGGCCAGGCCCCCGGCGGCTCCACGCTCGCGCAGGTCCAGGCGCAGGCGGCTCGCAGTGGGCGGCGTCCGGCAGCCAGGGCGCGCCCGTCTATGACGCGCCCATCACCTGCTCGGAGTGCAGCCGCACCTTCTCGCTGTCCGCGCAGGAGCTGAACCGGCGCGTGTACGCGGCCATCGCCATGTCGAAGCAGGCCCCCAAGCTCAACCTGCTGGCGGGCGCGGCGTACACCCTCGCGCGCGACAACCCGTCCCTCACGCAGGTGGAGCTGACCGCGCACCTCAACACGCTCTCCACCGCGCTGGACACGTACGCGTTCGACCCCGCGAAGGACGGCGCCGGCCCCCTGGTGCGCGTGATGCTGCGCATGCTCGTGAAGGCCGAGCCCACCCTGCCCGCCACCTCCATCCCCGGCCGGGCGCTGCGGGCCCACGCGCGCGCGCTGCTGGCCAGCATGCAGCACGGCCTGGACACGCCGCAGGGCCTGGACTCCCCCTACTCGCAGGTGGAGCGCTACGCGGAGGCCACGGCCTTCACGGAAGCGACCTGGAGCAACCTCTACGACCTGGCGCAGGGCAACGTCGCGCTGGCCGGCGCGGTGAACAGCGGCGGCATTGGCGCCGGCGTGGGCGTCCACACCGTCCACACCACCGCGCAGATGCTGACGTCGAATCCGCTGGGCCCCTGGCGGGCTTCGTCCTGCCCCGGCTCGTGAACGGCCGGCTGGTGACGACGCCGACCGAGGCGCGCGGCTTCCTGGGGACCGCGAGCACCGTGGGGCTCGACGCCGTGCAGGCGTACTCGGACATGCTCAACACCCTGAACATCGCGGAGCAGGCGTACCGGGCGAAGCTCGAGCTGAAGAAGCCCACTCCGGCCACGCTGGCCCTGGCGGGTGGCGAGGGTGCGCCGGCCGCCGTGGACGCCTCCGCGGAGGAGGCAGCGCTCAAGGCCGCCATCGCGCAGGCGAAGACGCGCGGCACGGAGCTGAAGGACCAGCTCAACGGCGCGCGCGAGGGCGTCAGCACGGGCCTGGGCCTCATCGCCCAGCTCTTCCGGCTGGACGGGACCGAGGGTTCCCTCCAGTTCGCCAACGACCTGGAGAGGTTCAGCAAGGCGCTCAACACCACGCTGGAGGCGGTGTCGAAGTACGCGGAGAGCTCCATCAAGATCGCGGAGAAGGTCGCGGGCGTGCTCGACCTGGGCCAGAAGGGCTTCCAGATTGTCAGCGCCGCGGTGTTCAGCGGCCAGATCGTCAGCGCCGTGTTCCAGCTCTTCTCCCTCTTGCGCAAGCCGGCCGAGCCGCCCATCGAGCAGGTCATCCTCGCGGAGGTGCGCAAGCTGCATCAGCTGGTGGAACAGCTGCAGGGGCGGATGCTGAGCCGCTTCGACCGGGTGGACCGGAAGCTCCATGACATCCACCTGGACATGCTGTCGCGCTTCGCGCTGGTGGACTGGAACCTGGGCCTGGTGAACCAGAACGTGGAGGAGGTCCAGGAGGCGCTGTACGCGCTCCAGGCGGACCTCAACCGCGTGGACCAGAACATGTACGCGTACTTCGAGGACATGAAGGACGACTACTTCACGGGCTCCGCCTGGCTGTACCTGGGCTGGAACCAGCGGCACCCCGTGCCCCTGGACTACCTCCAGTTCACGAACGCGGAGGCGGACTTCTCCCGCTGGGGCGCGCTGGATGCGCGAGACTCCACCATCCTCGCCGGCATCAACGGGCGCGGCTCCAACGCCGCCATCAGCCCCGCGGACGAGCTGCCCTCCACGGGCATCTCCCACAACATCAACTACCTGCGCGAGTTCCCCGTCCAGTTGGGCCTGCCCATGCTCGCCACGGAGCGGCTGTCCAGCCCGAAGGACTGGATGGCGGGCGCGGAAGCCTACGCGCAGCTCTTCGAGGAGCAGCCGGTGCACGGCGCCGCCATGCTCACGACGCGGCACGCGCAGCTCATCACCGCCGGCACGAAGCTGGACACGGCGCTGACGGGCCTGGGCAAGCCGCTCTTCACGGCGCTGCACGCGCGCTACGCGGCGGACTGGGCCACGCTGAAGCTGCTGCTCGAGCAGTCGGAGGCCCAGTGGCGCACCGACCTCAACCGGGGCCTGTACGGCGTCGACCTGTGGGGCGCGCCGGAGCAGGAGCCCTCCACGCACTCCCTGAAGCAGGGGGAGAAGCCCGTCGTGCCGTGCGCGGGTGGGCAGTGGGGTGACTGGAACCAGGACGGCGCGGCGGACACGCTGTCCGTGGACCCGGCGCGCTGGAACCACGACGTGCTGCGCCCGCTGCTCATCGCGGACAACATGAACGTGGACCAGGCGTCCATCGACCTGTGCGGCGAGGGCAGCTGGCAGCTCTACTCGGAGGTCTTCACGGGCCTGGGCGGACTCTACGAGCGCAAGTACCGGCTGCAGTCCAACGTCTACGTCCGCTACACGTACCGGGACCCCGCCACGAACACGGTGAAGTCGGAGAAGGTCTACGGCCACATCTTCACCGGTGGCCAGGAGTTCACCGTGCTGGTGCGCGGGACGGACCGGCCCACGTACAACCCCAACAGCACCCAGAACCCGCAGGAGTGGATGGCGAAGCGCTGGGGCTACGTGCAGTGGAACATCACCCCCACGAACTACGCCCTGGGGGACGCGGTGCGCTCCAGCGTGCGCACCCGGATGGTGCAGGTGCTCAAGGACCAGCAGAAGCAGTTCTACGGTTCCATCGCGACGCGCATCGCGCAGGGTGGGGACAGCCTGCAGGTCCAGGCGAAGCGGCTGACGGGCTCGTGGCTGGCCTGGCAGACCTACGTGGCGCTGGCGCTACCGCTGTCGGTGGAGCACGACGAGCACCTGCGCGGCCTGCTGTACGGCGACGACTCCGTGCTCTCCGGCTACGACACCCTGATGAACGTGGAGGTGGAGCCGGTGATGAACGACGTGCAGGACATGTACTCGCTGTTCAGCGCGGCCGCCGCCCCGCCCGCCTACAACATCCTGGCGGACCTGGCCCCGGCGGTGACGTCGCGCGCGGACCGGCTGAAGGCCGCCGTGGACGCCTCGCTGGACGCCCAGGCCACCTCCGGAGGCCCGGAGGCGAGCGCCTGGACGGAGGCGACGCTGCTCCGCCTGCGGCTCAGCATCCCGCAGTGACGCGAAGCCACCCATGACGCCGGCGCGGGCCGCGGGGGACCTCCACCCCCGCGGCCCGTGTCATTTCCGGGCAGCGGGCTCTCAACGACCGCTCACGATTCTCCATCGGCTCGGAGGGGAGCGCCGTTCGGCCTTGTGTGCGCAAGAACCGTAGGGACTGGCTGCCCGCTCACCCCGCGGCGGTGCCTGGCGGTGGCCCAGGTCGCGAGTGGCCAGTCACGAGCGCGGGCCGCGAGGGAGTTGAAATGCCGTGCGGCCCTGGCGAAGCACTGGGCGTCCGGCCCGGCTTGCCTCGCAGTGGACCGGTGCCTCCAGCGGTCCGGCGGGTACGGCGATATGAAGGAACTCGACGCCCGGTCCCTGTAGCGTCCTCCCCTTCTCACAAGGAGGCTCCCCGTGAGCCAGGAAGCATTCATCTTCGACGCGGTCCGTACCCCTCGCGGCAAGGGCAAGAAGGGCGCCCTGCACGGCACCAAGCCGGTGTCGCTGCTCGTTGGCCTCGTGGACGCGCTCAAGCAGCGCCACCCGACCCTGGACCCGAAGTACATCGACGACGTGGTGCTGGGCGTCGTGTCCCCCGTGGGCGACCAGGGCGCGGACATCGCCCGCACGCTGGTGCTGGCGGCCGGCCTGCCGGAGACCACCGGCGGCGTGCAGCTCAACCGCTTCTGCGCCTCCGGCCTGACGGCGGTGAACCTGGCCGCGCAGCAGGTGCGCTCCGGCTGGGAGCACCTGGTCATCGCGGGCGGCGTGGAGAGCATGTCCCGCGTCCCCATGGGCTCCGACGGCGGCGCGTGGGCGCTGGACCCCGCCACCAACTACGACACCTACTTCGTGCCGCAGGGCATCTCCGCGGACCTCATCGCCACCATGGAGGGCTTCACCCGCGAGGACGTGGACCGCTACGCGGTGCGCTCCCAGGAGCGCGCGGCCCACGCGTGGGCCAACGGCTACTTCCAGAAGTCCGTCGTCCCCGTCGTGGACCAGAACGGCCTCACCATCCTGGACCGCGACGAGCACATGCGCCCGGACTCCACCGTGGCCTCGCTGGGCCAGCTCAACGCGTCCTTCACGACCATGGGTGAGCTGGGCGGCTTCGACGCGGTGGCGCTCCAGAAGTACCACGCGGTGGAGCGCATCAACCACGTGCACACGCCGGGCAACTCCTCCGGCATCGTGGACGGCGCGGCGCTGGTGCTGGTGGGCTCCGAGCAGGTGGGCAGGAAGCTGGGCCTCACGCCGCGCGCGCGCATCGCCGCCGTGGCCACCTCCGGCGCGGAGCCCACCATCATGCTGACGGGGCCGCTGCCGGCCACCCGCAAGCTGCTGGACCTCGCCGGCTGTCGGTGAAGGACATCGACCTCTTCGAGCTCAACGAGGCCTTCGCCTCCGTGGTCCTCAAGTACCAGAAGGACCTGGGCATCCCGGACGAGAAGCTCAACGTCAACGGCGGCGCCATCGCCATGGGCCACCCGCTGGGCGCCACCGGCGCCATGATCCTTGGAACCGTGGTGGACGAGCTGGAGCGGCGCAAGGCGCGCCGCGCGGTCGTCACCCTGTGCGTCGGCGGCGGCATGGGCGTGGCCACCCTCGTCGAGCGCGTCTGAACACCCTCCCCCTCCTTTCAAAGACCTCCGAGCAAAGCCATGAGCGAACAGAACACCCTGCGCTGGGAACAGGACGCGGACGGCATCGTCGTCTTGACGCTGGACGACCCCTCCCAGTCCGCCAACACGATGAACGCCGCGTACGTGAAGTCCATGCGCGCGGCCGTGGACCGGCTGGTGAAGGAGAAGGACAAGGTTGCAGGCGTCGTCATCACCTCCGCGAAGAAGACCTTCTTCGCGGGCGGCGACCTGAACGACCTGCGCCGCGTGAAGAAGGACGAGGCGAAGCAGGTCTTCGAGCTGGGCCAGGAGATCAAGGCGCAGCTGCGCACGCTGGAGACGCTGGGCAAGCCCGTGGTCGCGGCCATCAACGGCGCGGCGCTGGGCGGCGGGCTGGAGATTGCCCTCGCGTGCCACCGCCGCATCATCGCGGACGTGAAGGGCGCGCAGGTGGGCCTGCCGGAGGTGACGCTGGGCCTCTTGCCCGGTGGCGGCGGCGTGGTGCGCACCGTGCGCATGCTGGGCATCACGGACGCCCTGATGAAGGTGCTGCTCCAGGGCCAGCGCTACCGCCCCCAGGAGGCGAAGGACCTGGGGCTGGTGCATGAGGTGGTGCCGTCCGTGGACGCGCTCCTGCCCGCGGCGAAGGCGTGGGTGAAGGCGAACCCGACGGCGCAGCAGCCGTGGGACCAGAAGGGCTACAAGATTCCCGGCGGCACGCCGTCCCACCCGGCGTTCGCGGCCAACCTGCCCGCGTTCCCCGCCAACCTGCGCAAGCAGCTCAAGGGCGCGAACATGCCCGCGCCGCGCGCCATCATGGCGGTGGCGGTGGAGAGCACGCAGGTGGACGTGGACACGGCGTTCACCATCGAGTCGCGCTACTTCACGGAGCTGGTCGTCGGCCAGGTCGCGAAGAACATGATGCAGGCGTTCTTCTTCGACATGCAGCACATCAACTCCGGCGGCGGCCGCCCCAAGGGCTACCCGCAGCACACCGCGAAGAAGGTCGGCGTGCTGGGCGCCGGGATGATGGGCGCGGGCATCGCCTACGTGTGCGCCAAGGCCGGCATCGACGTGGTGCTCAAGGACGTGAGCCTCGCGGCCGCGGAGAAGGGGAAGGGCTACTCCGTCAAGCTGGTGGAGAAGGCCGTCGCCAGGGGCTCCACCACGAAGGAGAAGGGCGACGCGCTGCTCGCGCGCATCACCCCCGCGGAGGACCCGGCCGCGCTCGCGGGCTGCGACCTGGTCATCGAGGCCGTCTTCGAGGACGTGAAGCTCAAGCACAAGGTCTTCCAGGAGGTGCAGGGCGTGGTGGCGCCGGACGCGGTGCTGGGGTCCAACACCTCCACCCTGCCCATCACCCTGCTCGCGGAGGGCGTGTCCCGGCCGCCGGACTTCGTGGGCATGCACTTCTTCTCCCCCGTGGACAAGATGCCGCTCCTGGAGCTCATCGCCGGCAAGCAGACCAGTGACGCGACGCTGGCGAAGGCCATCGACATCGCGGTGCAGATTGGCAAGACGCCCATCGTCGTCAACGACAGCCGGGGCTTCTTCACCAGCCGCGTGATTGGCACCTTCCTCAACGAGGCCATCGCCATGGTGGGCGAGGGCATCGCGCCCGCGTCCATCGAGCAGGCGGGACTCCAGGCGGGCTACCCCGCCGCCCCGCTCCAGCTGGTGGACGAGCTCACGCTGACGCTGCCCCGGAAGATCCGCCAGGAGACGAAGGCGGCCGTGGAGGCCGCGGGCCAGCCGTGGGTGGAACACGGCAGCTACGCGGTGATGGACGCCATGATTGATCAGCACGGGCGCAAGGGCCGCTCCACGGGCGGCGGGTTCTACGACTACGCGGACGGCAAGCGCACGGGCCTCTGGGAGGGGCTCACGAAGCACTACACGAAGCCGGGCCACACCATCCCCTTCGAGGACATGAAGGAGCGGATGCTCTTCGCGGAGGCCATCGACACGGTCCGCTGCTTCGACGAGGGCGTCCTGCGCTCGGCCGCGGACGCCAACGTGGGCTCCATCCTGGGCATCGGCTTCCCGCCCTGGACCGGCGGCGTCGTGCAGTACATCAACGGCTACGAGGGCCCGTCCGGCACGGGGCCGCGCGGCTTCGTCACCCGCGCGCGCCAGCTCGCGGAGCGCTACGGGAAGCACTTCCTGCCGCCCGCGTCGCTCGTCGCGAAGGCGGAGCGCGGAGAGCTGCTCGAGTAGCCCCCCCCCAGGGGCCGTCCCAGGAGGTTCCAGCAGGAGCTTGACGTGAAGGCGCTCGCCGCAAGGCAGCGTGCTTGTTCCGGGCCCCACGTCACGCTCCCGCCGGGGCGCCCCATACGCACCGCGTTAGCGATGAAGTGGCGCCTGACCCTGTGTTGGCTTGTTGCGGGGTTTGCGCTCCTGGCCGGATAGACCTGTCCAGGTCGGTTCAACCCCTCACGTCAGGGTAAAGGCTTGCGGGAGCCGCGCTCGTTAGGCTTCGCAGTCGTTGCAATGCCCTGTGGGGGGGATTCACATGAAGACACAGACGTCGAGCATGAGCCGTGCCGTGGCGTGCGTATGCCTGGGGCTGCTTCTGGGCGCGGCAGGGTGCGCCGGGAGCGAACCGGACGCATCGACGCCCCCGGAATGGGGCGAACTCTCACAGGAGGTCATCGTGTCCAACGGCCTGTCCACCAATGGGCTCTCCACGAATGGCCTGTCCACCAATGGGCTGTCCACGAATGGCCTGTCCACGAATGGGCTCTCCACCAACGGGCTGGCGGCGACCTCGTTCACGGTCTGGTTCAATGGCAACGCGTCCGTCAGCTACTCCGACATGGTGATGAAGTACGTGGTCGCGTGCGCCCTGCCCGCCGGCCAGACGCGCGTCTGGACCAACCCCATCACGGGCGTCACCTATACCTGGCCGGGCCGCCTGGGGCTGGCCACCGACTGGGCGCAGGGCGCCGCCGCCACCGTGGCGGAGCAGCAACGGCTCTCCGCGTGCCTCGCCGCGCACGTCAACAAGCTGGGCGTCTCCGTCCCCATCTCGGTCCGGGGCCACGACTCCACGGGCGCCGCCATCCCGGTGACGTCCAGCGAGGCCGCGGACTACCCGGAGAAGGAGGCCTGCTTCTTCGGCAACCTGTTCGCCGGCGAGGGCGTCTTCGTCGGCAGCGACCGGACCCTGAGGAGGGACGAGAGCACCACCCGGGGCTGCGCGCTCTCCGCCAAGGGGGCGGGTGAGGACACGGGGTGCGCCCCGCTCCAGCACGTGGGCACGTGCGCGAGCGCCTGCACCCGGGATGCGACGCACTCCTTCTGGGAGCGCTGCACCATCAACGGCGTCTCCTATCAGGCCCTCACCACCCAACTGCGTTCCCAGGACATCTACAGCTGCGGGGATGGCGTCTGCCAGGTCACCGAGTCGTGCGGCACGGGCAGGACCTACGACAGCTGCGCCTTTGACTGCTCAACCTGCGGCACGGGCACCCGGTATTGACTGGCAACCGGAAACCTCTGTTTGATTGATGAATGCTCAATCAAACGCCGGAGTACCAGTCCTGTATCCAGAGTTCCGAGCGGGTGTCCTGGCGTCTGGATGAGCTGTTGCCCAAGGACACCGTGCTCGACTTCAGCCACCGCTTCCTCTCGGATGCGCTGACAGGCACGGAGGCCATCCCCTTCCTGAGCGCGGAGGAGCGGCTGATGTTGAATCACATCCGCTCCAACAGCTACGCCCACCTGTTCCTGTTCCTGGAGGAGTACGCCGTCGCGCTGGCCGCCCAGCGCGCCGGCCTGGAGCTGCACGGGAACGCGACGCACATGCGCGCGCTGCTGCGCTTCACGGAGGAGGAGCTGAAGCACCAGCAGCTCTTCGCGCGCTTCACCGGCGCGTTCGCGAAGGGGTTCAAGGTCGCCCCGGCCCTGCTCGACAACCAGGTGGAGGTGGCCCGGGCCATCATGGCGAAGTCGAACCTGGGGGTGCTCATCTTCAACCTCCACATGGAGCTGATGACGCAGCAGCACTACCTGGAGACGGTGCGCGGGAACCAGGACGAGACGTTGGATCCGCTGTTCTGCGACCTGCTCAAGCACCACTGGCTGGAAGAGGCGCAGCACACGCGGCTGGACTTCCTGGAGGCCCAGAAGATCCTCGCCCAGGCGCCCGACACCCTGGACGCGGCCCTGACCGAGTACGCGGAGTTGCTCCAGGCGCTGCGGGGGACGCTGAACGCCCAGCTCGCGTTGGACCTCCAGACGCTGGAGCGGGCGGTGGGGCGCGCCTTCACGCCCGAGGAGCGCCAGCAGCTGTCCGAGTCCCAGGAGCGCTCGTACGTCTGGGGCTTCATCGGGATGGGGATGAAGGCGCCCCTCTTCCTCTCCCGCCTGCGCGCGCTCTCCCCCGTCGCGGAGCAGCGCGTGCTGGAGCTGGCCCCGACGTACTACTGCGCCTGAGCGCCGGGGCCCTGCCCTGCCGTGACGGCCGTCAGAGCACGCCCGCGGACGCCTTCGCCTGCGTCTTGGCGAAGACCTCCCGCAGGCGGGTGGCGACCTTGGGCATCACGTCCTCGAAGGCGAACTCCGCGGACTGCCGCAGGGCCTCCTGGCCCGCGGCTGCTCCGCCCAGCCACGCGGAGGCCGCCTTGCTCTTCTGGGACTCCCCTTCGATCAGGTCACTCACCTGGACGGCGTCCTGGCTCCCCCGGGAGCGCACCGTCAGCTTCAGCTTCGACACGAAGCCGCCGCCGTTCACATCGAAGTACTGGATCTCCGGGACGATGAGCACGTCCGCGTCACCCAGGTCGTCGGGGCTGGAGGCCTCCTGCACGGACTGGAAGACGGTGCCCATCATCTGCGGGAAGCTGCGCGTGAGCGCTTCGCCAATGGTGATGTTCCAGGTGTGCCCGGCGCCCAGGACGAAGTAGCTGTCCGAGTCGATGCGCGCCTTCTGCTCCGGGGAGATGAAGTAGCGCGCACGCAGGGCCAGCGGCGTCCCCGCGGTGGACATGGGCGCGGGGCTCGGCCGCACCTGGTGGGTACAGCCAACCAACGAGAGCAGCGCGAACAAGGAGACAACCAGTGCTTTGGACATGGCGCCGTCATACCCCACGCGCCGCCCCCGCCCCATTGCACGCGGGAACGATGGGGCGCGGGATGTCTGGGTAATCCGCCACCCAGGCTCCTCGCGGCCCTGGGTCCAGACGGCCGTCACGCCGCCGTCACGCACTCCCTGCAAAACACGAAAGAGCCCGGACCGGGGGTGAGCTGGCCTTGGAGCCAGGGAGGAAGAGGATGGTCTTTCAAGAAGCGTTGTTCGAGTCGGCGCCCATCCGCGTGGGGGTGGTGGACGGTGGGTCAGACGCCCGGCGGCACGTGTGGCCGCTCCTGGAGGCCGATGCCGACGTGTGCGTCACGGCGGTCCACGCCACGGGAGGCGCCGCCGTGGAGGCCCTGCGGCGCGAGCCCGTGGACATCCTCTTCCTGGATGCGGCCCTGGCGGACATGGACGGCTTCCAGGTGCTCCATGAAGCGGGGAGCGGCTGCGCCCAGGCCGTGGTCTTCATGGACGCGCGGGAAGAGCACGCGCTGCGCGCCTTCGAGGCCGGCGCGCTGGACTACCTCCTCAAGCCCCTGGTGCCCCAGCGCTTCGTCCAGGTGCTGGGCCGCGCGAAGGAGCACGTGCGCCGGGAGCGCATCCAGCACCTCGTCCTCCAGCTCGCGGGCCTGGTGAAGGCGCGCCCGGAGCCGTCCCGTGCGCCGCGCTACCTGGACCGGCTGGCCATCCGCGAGGTGGGCCGGGTGACGCTGCTCTGCGTGGACGACGTGGACTGGATGGCGGCGGAGGACAACTACGTCCAGGTGCACGTGGGCGGGCGCGGCCACCTGCTGCGTCAGCCGCTGCGGGAGCTGGAGGCCCGGTTGGATCCGGAGCGCTTCGTCCGCATCCACCGCTCCACGCTCGTCAACCTCCAGCGGGTCCAGGAGCTGCGCCCGCTGCTCCATGGCGAGTACCAGGTCATCCTGCGCGACCGCACCACGCTGAAGCTCAGCCGGGGCTACCGCGAGCGCCTGGGCCTCCTGATGGCCCAGGGGTGAGGACTCCCGCCGACGCGGACTGGAGCCGGCACCGGGCCTCGGCGGCCCGCGCCCGCACGGCGTCCTCGTGCTGTCCCAGGGACTGCATCAGGGCCGCGGCGCGCGCGTAGTGCTCCGCCGCCAGCTCGGGCGGCAGCACCTGCTCGTCGGAGCGCGCGGACGCCAGCAGGTGCGGCAGCGCGCGCTCGGTCCACCCGGCCTCCAGCCAGTGGTGCGCCAGGAGGATGGAGGGGGCGCCGTCCTCCTCCAGCACCGTGGCGAGCCGGGCGTGCAGCACGCGGTCCTCGCCGGGCCCCATCCCGGCCCGCACCGCCTCCATCACCAGGTCGTGGCTGAAGCGCTCGCCCATCAGGACCTGGGCGGCCTCCAGCTCCGCGAGCGCCTCGTGCGCGTCCGCCGGCGTCACCTGGAGCACCCCGGGCACGAGCGAGGTCCGGAAGAAGGCCCCCGCCAGCGCCGCCAGCCGCGCGCACTGGAGCGCCAGCGGTGACAGCCGCTCCAGCCGCCGCTGGATGAGGGGGCCCACGCGTCCCGGGGGCGGCAGCCGCTGGGGCCACTCCCGTTGCAGCGAGTCCGTCTCCAGCAGGTGCTTCAGGGTCTCCACCACGTACAGCGGATTGCCGCCCGTGTAGCGGGCCAGGGCCTCCACGTGCGCCTCCGCGCCTCCCAGCCCCATGGCCGCCACCATGCGCTTCACGTCCTCGTCCGTCAGCGCGTCCACTTCCACGATGCGCGCCAGGCCCGCCTCCACGAGCCCCGTCACGTGCATCCGCGCGTCGGGCGACAGCTCTCCCCGGCGGTAGCAGTCGATGAAGCGAAGGCTCCGGGCGCCCCGGGGGGCGGCGTCCGCCAGCCGGGAGAAGGCGAAGGCGAAGGCCCTGGCGCTGGCCGTGTCCCAGTACTGCACGTCGTCCGCGACGCTGATGTCCTCGTGTTCGTGGAGCAGGTGGAGCGCCGCGACGATGGCGTCGTAGAAGCGCAGCATGCCGGCCTCGGACGCCAGGGGCGGCAGCAGCCGCGGCTCTCCCAGTTCGGGGAGGATGCGCGACAGCTCCGTGCGGACCCAGTCCGGCAGCTTCACGTCCGGCCAGCGCCGCAGCTGCGTGCGGAAGGCGCGCGCCTGGGAGGCGAACGGCACGTCCCGGTCCCCTGCCCGCGCCTCGATGCGTCCCCAGCGGCCCTGCGTGGCCGCGAACTCCTCCGCGAGCCGCGTCTTGCCGCTGCCGGGCTCGCCGGAGATGAACAGCAGCTGGCCCGCCTCCCAGCCGGCCTCCAGCTGCCGCCACGCGGCCTCCCGCCCCACGAGCACCGGCGGGCGCAGCACGGACAGCGGCAGCGCGGAGCGCGTGCCCGGCAGTGAGGGAGGGCGCGGCGTGGCCCGCTCCACCTCCCGCACCAGGGCGAGCGTCTCCGGCATGGGGGTGACGCCCAGCTCCCGGTCCAGGACGCCGCGCAGGTGTTCGAAGGCCGCGAGCGCGGCGCCCCGGTCGCCTGGAGGTAGTGCAGGCGGATGAGGTGGCGGCCCGCCTGCTCGGATTCGGGCTCCTGCCGCGCCCACGCCTGCGCGAGCCCCAGCGCGGCGGTCCAATCCCCGGAGGCGGTGAGCTGGGCGATGCGGGCCTCGCGCGCCTCACGCACCCAGCCCTCGACGCCCGCGCGGCGCC
>NZ_JBKGHJ010000202.1:0-14249 GCF_046520365.1 Corallococcus sp. 4LFB | reverse complement strand
CCACGCGGCAGGTGGCCCGCGTGACGCTGCGCCAGGAGGCCGCGGGCCCCTTGAGCGCCGCGTCCCGCCCCGTGTGGGAGGCGACGTGGCCGCTCGCCTTCCGGTCGCTCATCAAGAGCTACTCGAAGGCCGCGCGCGTGGATCCAGACCTCCTGCAGGGCCTCATCCGCGAGGAGAGCCGGTTCAACCCGACCGCGCGCTCCTCCACCGGGGCGCTGGGGCTCGCGCAGCTCATGCCCCAGACGGCGAAGCAGGTGGCGGACTCGCTCAAGCTGGCCTCGTTCGAGGTGTCGTCGCTGCTCCAGCCCGCGCAGAACATCCGGCTGGGCGCGGCGTACCTGGGTTCGCTGCTCAAGCACTTCGACGGCAACCCCGCCTACGCGGTGGCGGCCTACAACGCGGGCCCCGCGGCGGTGGAGCGCTGGCGCAAGGCCCTGCCCCAGGCGGAGCTGGACGAGTGGGTGGAGCACATCGCCTTCGACGAGACCCGCGACTACGTGAAGCGCGTGCTCAGCAGCTACAGCGCCTACAAGCTGCTCTACGCGAACGAGGTCCCGGCCTCCTTCGCGCCGACGCGCAAGGCCCCGATGGAGGCCGCGCGCACGCCCACGGTGAGCCCCGCCACCGGCGTGGGCGGCAGCGGCCGGAACGCGGCGACGCCCACGTCCTCCGTCTCCGGACGACGCTAACGGCACGACGCCGGACGGGATGCGCAAGCCCCCCGTCCGGCACGCCTTCCCTGCTACTTCACGCCCGAGGGCTGCGTGATGGACTCCGACCGGATGGTGTACTGGCCGGCGATGGCGTTCGTGTCGATGCCCGTGAAGTGACGGTACGGGTACGCGCCATCCGCGATGGTCTCGATGAACTCCACCGAGTCACCCGTGACGGACTTGCCGTCGAGGTCCACCGTGAAGGTGTTCTTCTCCGCGTCCACGCGCCACACGCACGCGCCCACGTTCGTCTCCGCGGAGCCGGTGGACAGCCCGTCGATGTCGAAGTCGTTCAGGAAGAAGTGGTGCATCTCCGCCCAGCGGAGGAAGTCCCTGAAGTTGTGGAAGACGATCATCATCCCGGCCGGCTGCTGGCTGGAGCCCTGGAGCACGCCGCCCAGGTAGACGTTCATCCGGTACGCGGAGCCACCCGGCGAGCCCGTGAACGTGGGCACCATGTTGACCGAGTTCGCCTCACGGCCCGGGGTGACCTTCAGCGTGCTGACGACCTGATCCCCATCGCGCGCCGCCAGCTGGTAGCCGCCCAGCGCGCCCAGGCTCATGGCCACGCGCTGCTCCCACTTCACGGCCTGCGCGAAGCTGCTGGAGACGCCGTCCTTCTGCGTCAGCAGCCCCGACACCGCCAGCCCGTCCGCGACGGAGTCGACCTTCGCCCGGCCCAGCGCACACGTCGTGATGCCGTCGAACTTCTTCACGCACTGGGACGCCGCGGACTCCTGCGCGCTCAGCGAACCGGCGGCCTGGCTGTCGTCGCCGCCCGCGCAACCCGTCATGCTCAACAGCAGGGACGCCAGCAGGGAACCCGTCATCTTCAGGTGCATGCACTACCTCATGGTGTGGGGGGACTGCCCGCGGCCCCACTGCACCCCGCGCGCCAACACCTGAAGTCCGTCTGTTTTCACTCTTGCAATTCATTGCATGAGAAAACAAGAGTAGCGTTTCATGTTACATGAAACATACTCCGTGTGACAGTCCCGGTCTCACGCGGGGCGGCAGGACGCCTCACGCGCGGGCGTGCCCGTGAAACCTGGATTCAGGGAATGAGCCGTGCGCGGGTGGAACTTTGCCGTGGCGCACAACTTGCGACCGGGGCGGTCGGATAATCTGGGGAGCGCGGTTCCTCCCCCGGACTCCCCACCATGGCCTCGAAGATCAACGACAGCTCGCGTCCCCTCACCTCCGTCTCGCGGCTGTCCTCGCAGGACGCCCGGAGCGCGGAGGCGAAGCCGCGCAACCGCCCCCTCGCGTGGAAGGACGGCTTCGAGTCCTCCGGCGCGCGTCCCGGCGCCAAATTGCCGCAGCTGCCGGCGCGCCGCCGGTGCTGTCGCTGCCGCCGCCCGCCACCACGACGCCGGTGCCGCCGGAGGCCCCCACCGAGCCGCCCGTGTCGGACGACTCGGATCCGATGAAGCACATCGAGTACCTGGCGTCGGACGCGCTGCAGGGGCGTGACAGCCCCTCCGCGGGCCTGGACGCCGCCTCCGCCTACGTGCAGGCGCACGCGGAGAAGTACGGGCTGGTGGGGCCGAACTCCAACAACCCGGAGAACCCCTTCCAGCAGAAGTTCAACGTCTACTCCTGGCTGGGCGCGGACCCGGCCGGCGAGGCGGCGGGCGCGGCGCACGCCGGGCATGCCGAGCACAAGCAGTTCGGCCACGAGACGTTCCAGGAGGGCTTCTACCTGGACGAGAAGATGCCCAAGGACACGCTGAAGCTGCTCAACCAGCAGTACGAGCAGACGATGAAGGCGGCGGGCCAGAGCGCGGTCCCGGCGCGCTCCGGCAAGCAGCGCGGCGTGGAGGAGCTCAGGCAGGTGGCCACCGCCACGGGCCAGGCCGTGAACACCCTGGCCATGCTGCCCGGCACCGGCCCGCACAAGGACGAGGTGATTGTCGTGATGGCCCACCTGGACCACGTGGGCGTGGACCGCAAGGGCAACGCCTACAACGGCGCGGACGACAACGCGTCCGGCAGCGCGGTGCTGATGGCGGCGGTGCCGGAGCTGGCGGAGGCCGCGAAGAACGGCAAGCTGGACCGCTCCGTGCTGTTCGTCTGGACGGGCGCGGAGGAGAAGGGGCTGGTGGGTTCGCAGTACTTCGTGGACCACCCCATCCCCGGCGTGGAGCTGAAGGACATCGCCGGCGTCATCAACACGGACATGGTGGGCCGCTGGGATGATCAGCGCCTGTCCGTGGTGGACACCAACACCCAGGGCCAGCCCAACTACTTCCGCGACGTGGTGGACCAGGCGAACCAGCAGCTGGCGGATCCGTTCGACCGCATCAACCGCGACATCAACGTCTACCGCGACCGGCAGGACGGCGCGTCCTTCGGGCGCAAGGGCGAGGACGTCCTCTTCCTCTTCGAGGGCCTGTCCAACCCCGAGGGCGGCGGCGACCTCATCCCCGAGTACCACCGGCAGGATGACGACATCGAGAAGATCATCGAGGACAACGGCGGCAACAAGCCCCGCCGCGTGAAGGACCTGCTGCTCAACGTCATCAGCCTCGCGGCGAACCGCACGACGGAGCCGCAGCCGAACTAGCGCGGCGCCTTCGGCCGGAAGCAGTGCTTCCGGCCGGAGCGTTCCCGGAGGCTCCGGGGCCGCCGGACCGCTAGGCGGCCAGCTTCTCCCCGCTGCTGGCCACGGGCCCGCCGGCGAGCGTTTCGACCTCGTGCTCGCTCAGCACGAGCTTCTCCTCCGAGCCGCGCCAGACGAACGGGATGCCCGGCTGACGGTAGAGGTTCGCGGGGATGTCCCGCGCCAGCTGCGCGTGCAGCTCCGGCAGCTTCGACCAGTGCAGCCCGTGCCGCGTGTGGTGCGCGGTGTGGTAGCCCAGGTTGCCCGTCATCAGGTTGTAGCCCTTGTGGAGGATGTTGTACGAGGCCTCCGAGTGGTTGGCGGTGTCCAGGCCCACGTGGTGGAAGTAGGTGGCCCAGACCGTCACGAAGAGCGACGCCGCCATGGGCAAGAGGAACACGAACAGCGCGTTGTAGGGGTTCACCCAGAACAGGCCCGCCAGCAGCACCAGCTGGAGCGCGGCCATCCACACGAACACGCGCAGCGCCTTGGGGTGCTGCTTGCGCCCCACCTGGAACGCGCGCGGGTACGCGGTCAGCATCGTGCTCAGCGAGTACTCCAGCTCCGCCATCGTCGAGCCGTCGTCCCGCTTCCAGCGCGACTCGTCCTGCGCCTGGTCCAGGTAGTTCTTGTGGTGGCCCAGCACGTGGTGGAGGAACCAGGCCTGCGACGTCACTCCCGTCTGGAAGCCGAAGACGAGCTCCAGCAGGCGGTTGGGCAGCGCGTGCTTGAAGAAGGACAGGTGCTGGTGGTGGTGGTTCCACGAGCAGATCCACCCCTTGGGGATGATGCCCAGCCCGAACCACAGCACCGGCACCCACCAGCTTCGCGCCGTGAGGAACACCGTCATGTCGAGCGCGAACAGACTCAGGAACATCAGGACCGGGATGCGATCTTCAGGGTGCCGGAACAGGGTCATGCGCCTTCCACGACAAGAGGAATCAGGGGAGAAATGCCGATTTTCTGACTGTAGGACGGCACCCCCCACCCCGAACAGCCCACCCACGCCTGCCTGCACGTTCCTCAGCGCTCGCGAAGCACCCCACCGTCGAGGAGCTGGGCGACCGCGTCGTCCGAGCGGTCGCTTCACGTCAAGTGCAACCCCCTGGAATCCGTACGTTTTCGCACGGAACACTGGCGAATCTCTCCAGGTAGGGTAGTCACTCCCCGCGTCACGGGAGCGTCACACCCAAGCGCCACCGACCTCCCGCGGCGGACCGCGCCTGTCCCTCCAGGCGCCGAGGGAGATCCCATGCTCGAAAAGCTGATGCCGAAGTCGGACGAGTTCTTCGACGACTTCGACGCGCAATGCGCGAGGACCGTCGAAGGCGCCAAGCTCCTGCACGAGCTCCTGGCGGACTACCGGGACGTGCCCACGCGCGTCCAGGCGCTCAAGGATGTGGAGCACCGGGGCGACGAGGTCACCCACGCGGCCTTCAACCGCCTCCACCAGCAGTTCATCACCCCGTTCGACCGGGCGCAGATCCACACGCTCCTGTCGCGCATCGACGACGTGCTGGACCTGACCAACGCGGCGGCGGCGCGCCTGCTGTACTACGAGATTGAGTCCAGCCGGCCGGACGCCACGGAGCTGGCGCGGCTCTTGGTGCTCTCCACGAAGAAGGTGCAGGAGGTCGTCGCGGCGCTGCGGCTCATCAAGAAGCCGGAGCAGATCCTCGCGGGCTGCAAGGAAATCAAGCAGCTGGAGACGCAGGCGGATGAAGTCCTGCGCGCGGGCATGGGCCGGCTGTTCAAGAGCGGCGTGGATACCCTGACCATCATCAAGTGGAAGGAGATCCTCGACCTCATCGAGACGGCCACCGACAAGTGCCAGGGTGTGGCCAACGTCATCGAAGGCGTCGTGCTGGAGCACTCCTGAGATGCTGCTCGCCGCGGTCGTCCTCATCGTCATCGTCGCGCTCGTCTTCGACTTCATCAACGGCTTCCACGACGCGGCGAACTCCATCGCCACGGTGGTGTCCACGCGCGTGCTGTCGCCGAACCTGGCGGTGGCGTGGGCCGCGTTCTTCAACTTCGTGGCGGCCTTCGCGGGCGGCGTGCACGTGGCCAACACCATGGGCAAGGGCATCATCAACTTCGAGATGCTCCGCGCGGCCGGCCCCACGGCGGTGCTGATGGTCATCTTCTCCGCGCTCATCGGCGCCATCGCGTGGAACCTGCTCACGTGGTGGTGGGGGCTGCCCTCGTCGTCGTCGCACGCGCTGGCGGGCGGGATGATTGGCGCCACGCTGCCGGTGCTGGGCGTCCAGGGGCTGGTGGGCAGCGGCATCGCGCGCATCGCGGCCTTCATCGTGCTGTCGCCGCTCATCGGCATGACGCTGGGCATCGCGATGATGGTGGCCAGCACCTGGGCGGTGCACCGTCAGACGCCGCTGCGCGTGGACACCTGGTTCCGCCGGCTGCAGCTGGTGTCGTCCGCCATCTTCTCCTTCAGCCACGGCACCAACGACGCGCAGAAGGTCATGGGCATCATCGCGGTGGTGCTCTTCGGCACCATCTGGCGCGACCGCCCGTTCCACATCGACTGGTGGATGATCATCTCCTGCCACGCGGCCATCGCCATGGGCACGTTCTTCGGCGGCTGGCGCATCATCCGCACCATGGGCCACAGCCTCACGAAGCTGGCGCCCATTGGCGGCTTCAGCGCGGAGACGGGCGGCGGCGTCACCATCATCGCGCTGGCGGAGCTGGGCATCCCCGTCTCCACCACGCACACCATCACCGGCGCCATCGTCGGGGTGGGGTCCACGCGCGGCTGGCGCGCCGTGAAGTGGGGCACCGCGGGCCGCATCATCTGGGCGTGGGTGTTCACCATCCCCGCCGCCGCGCTGGTGTCCGTCATCGTCTACGGACTCACGCTGGCGGTGGTGCGGCTGGTGGGCTGAGACACGCCCCGGGCGCGGGGGAGGCCCCCCGCGCCACGGCCCTCCCCTACCGGACGTTGAGGGCCGACGGCGGCCCGCCCACCGCCGGCGGGACGAAGGGCACCACCTTCTTGTTGTGCCACTGGACCAGCTTCAACGACGGGTCCTCCAGCGGCACGTCGAAGGTGTAGGAGATGCGCGTGGGGAACCCCCCGTCCATCTCCTCAATCCGCACCGTCAGGCCCTTCATGTCGAACTCCTGCCCCTGGGCCACCGGGTGGCGCGCCGCGCGGTGGATGCGCTCCTCCACGGAGTCCAGGAAGTGGCCGCCCTTGGGCAGCGACAGCTCCAGGGAGTTGGGCCCGGTGCGCGTCACCTTCTGCTCGTTGAGCGAATAGGACAGCACCCACCAGGCCTTCGGCAGCGGCATGCCCGTGGACCACCAGCGCACGGAGCCGTAGATGCCGATGATGCCGTTGGGGGCGTTGAGCACCACCAGCCGCTGCTCCGGCAGCTTCGTCTCGTCCAGGGCCTCCTCGTAGCGCGCCTGCACGCGCCCCATGAGGGCGTCCGCCTGCGCGTAGGCCTCCATCGTCTGCCACCAGATGTAGGGCGCGCCCACGACGTGCACCAGGGCCAGCACCGCGGCGCCGGCCAGCACCGCGCCCGCGCGGAACGTGCGCGCCCGGCCCCGCCACGCGTGGCGCAGCACCACGGCCAGGCCCACCGCCATGCCCAGGCTGGGCACGATGAGCGTGCGCGAGCCGGCGAACGCGGAGTTGGCCAGCCACGTGGACACGAACGCGCCCGTCAGCATCCAGCCCACCGTGCGCCGCTCCGCGGCCTCCAGCCGGGGCCACACGCCCCAGACGAGCAGCGCGAACAGCGTCAGCCCCACGGCGCCCAGCACCGTGAACAGCGGCACCAGCGACGCGTCGAAGATGAAGTCCGGGGGCGCGTTCAGCGTCAGGCCCGCGATGGCGGCCGGGACGCGGGTGAGCATGGCCTTGAACCAGTCCACGGGCGTCCCCACGGCGTCCAGGTACATGTCCGAGCCCCCCGCGCCGTAGCCCAGCGCGCGGTACAGCGCGAAGTAGCCCGCCATCAGCACGCCGAAGGGGATGAGCCCCTTGAGCTTGTCCTTCGCCTGCCCCGGGCCGGAGAAGGCCTCGTAGGCCAGCACGTACGGGCTGAGGATGACCATGGTCTCCCCGCTCAGGAGCGCCAGCGCGAAGCACACCAGCGCGCCCACCAGGGAGCCCGTGCGCTTCTCCTCGCGCCACTTCACGTGGAAGTAGATGCCGAGGATGCCGAAGAGCAGCGACATCACCACGCTGCGGTAGGACAGCCAGCCCAGCACCGCCGAGTGCGAGCCCCAGATGGCGAAGAGGAACATCGCCACGCCCGCCACCGCCGTGGGCAGCACGCGCTTGAGCAGCACGCCCGCCAGCACCACCATGCCCACGTACCAGAGCACCGAGTGGACCTGATAGGCCACGGCGACGCGGTTGTAGAGCAGGTGATCCAGTCCGTAGAACAGGCTGCCCAGGGGCCGGAAGAACGCCACGCGCACGGTGGGCTCCACCCACCACGGGAAGACGCCCACCTGCGCCAGCCGCAGCGTGTGCTCCGGGATGCCGGTGGCGGTGCGGTACACGTCCAGGGGCGTGTTGCCCAGGGGCGCGGGCGGCGGCACGTGGTCCCAGACGCCCAGCCAGATGAAGTCATCCGGCATGAAACCCACGCGCAGCGCGAGCGCGCCCAGAGCCGCCGCGAACACGACGGAAATCCAGAAGTAACGTTTAAACGGCCAACCCGGGGCGGCTGGCGGGGGAGAAGTATCCATGTTTCAAATATCTATCAGCACGCCCCCCGAGCGAGATAGGTCCTCCTGGGTCGTCCGCTGCCACCGGAAACACGCGGAGTGCGGCGCGCGCGATGGAGATCCTTTGCCACTGCCCGGACTCCGGGTGATCCTCCGCTGACGAAGGGGGACGCAGTCCGGCAGGTGCACTCACGAACGGGCGCGGCCCGTTTCCTTCCGCGCCGTCGCCGGGCCCGCACGCATGCGCATCGCCATCATCGCCACGTACACCCATCCGACCCGCCTGCGAATCAAGGAACCCTCCATCATGCAGTCCTCCGTGCCGGAGCTCATCGCGGGCCTGTGCCCGGAGCACGCGCAGGTGGAGATCTTCAACGAGAAGGAGGCGGACCTGCCGTTGGACCGGCACTGGGACCTGGTCTTCTTCTCGTACCTGCACTCGTACTACGAGCACACGAAGGTCCTCTCCACCCTCTTCCGCCAGCGCGGCATGACGACGGTGGCGGGCGGCCGGCACGCGGGCCACTTCCCCGACGACGCGGCGAAGTACTTCGACGCGGTCATCACCGGGGAGCCGGAGTCCAACGTGCCCGCGCTCATCGCGGACTTCGAGAAGGGCGAGCTGAAGCCGCGCTACAGCCTGCCCTCGCACGGCGCCGCCGCCATCCGGCCGTACCGCTACGAGCTCATCGACTTCACGCACAACAAGGTGCGCCTGCCCGGCATCGAGGCGTCGCGCGGCTGCCCCTTCACCTGCAACTTCTGCGTGCTCACCGGCCACGAGCGCTACCGCTTCCGGCCCATCCCGGAGGTCATCGACGAAATCCAGACGCGCATGCGCTGGAACCCGAACTTCCTGGGGCTGATGGGGGACGCGTTCGTCTTCCTGGACAACAACCTGGGCGGCTCGCCCAAGTACCTGCGCGCGCTGTGCGAAGCGCTCATCCCCCTGAAGAAGACCTGGGGCTGCGCCCTCACCTTCAACGTCCTCAAGGACGAGTCGCTGGTGAAGCTGATGGCGAAGGCGGGCTGCCGCTACGTCTACACCGGCCTGGAGTCGCTCAACCCGGACTCCATCAAGGCGATGAACAAGGGCCAGAACAAGCTGTCGGAGGTGGACGCCGTCATCCGGCGCGTCTTCTCCGCCGGCATCCTGTTGTCCTTCGGGCTCATCGTCGGCTCGGACGGGGACACCAACGAGTACCTGCACCGGCTGCCGGAGTACCTGGCGGACCTGAAGTACTTCTCCGTCACGTTCCTGGGCATCGTGTGCCCCTACCCGGAGACGCCCTTCTTCCGCGAGCTCCAGGCGGAGGACCGGCTGCTGCCCGGCACCATCAGCCGCGACTACGACGGCTACACGCTGTGCCACCGGCCCAAGCAGCTGCACGCATCGGAGGTGGTGGAGCACTTCCAGCGGCTGTGCCGCACGCTGGGGAGCCTGCCCAACATCGCGCGGCACTACGCGTCCAAGCTGATGCTGAGCGACCTGCCCCGCTACAAGCAGACCATCCTCTTCTCCGGCCCGGAGATCGTCAGCATCCGCAACCCGCTGAAGAACAAGGAGCGCCGCTACATCGCGGGCCTGGACGCCATCGAGTCCTGGGACGCGGAGCAGATGGCCGCGCTGGGCCTCACGCCGCAGGTCTTGACTGGACCCGGGACGGCAGCCGCACGTCCCACGCCAGTCCCAGGCCTCGCAGCAGGCGGATGAAGAGCCAGCCCGGGTCCCACTGCCACCACACCCAGCCGTGCCGCGCGGACGCGGGGAAGGCGTGGTGGTTGTTGTGCCAGCCCTCGCCCAGCGCCAGTACGGCCACCCACCACACGTTGCGGCTGTGGTCGCGCGTGTCGTGGGCGCGGTGGCCGAACGCCGCGTGGCACACGGAGTTCACCGCGTAGGTGCTCTGCATCCAGCACACCACGGGCAGGAAGAAGTACGCGGGCACCGCGCGCCAGCCGAACGTCAGCCCCACGAAGAGCACCCCCAGCACCTGCGGCGCGATGCGGTAGCGCAGCAGCCAGTGGTAGTACCCGTCATTCGCCAGGTCGCGGCACCAGGTGCGCCAGCCGTCCTCCTCGGTGGAGGCCTCGTTGAGGATCCACCCCATGTGCGCGTACCAGAAGCCCCGCGCCGGCGAGTGCACGTCCCCTTCCGCGTCCGCCTTCGCGTGGTGCAGCCGGTGATTGGCGGCCCACAGCAGCGGGCTGCCCTGCGCGGTGAGCATGGCCACCGTCACCAGCGCGTACTCCACCCAGCGGGGGCACGCGAAGGCGCGGTGGCACAAGAGGCGGTGCAGCCCCACCGTCGTGCCCAGGCCAATGGACACGTACACGGCCAGCGCCACCGGCAGCGCGTACGGCGGCCAGGGCAGGAAGAACGCCAGCGCGGCCAGCGCGTGCACCACGAGCATGTAACCGACGATGACGGGACTGAGCTGGAAGCGGAGCGGTGCGGTGGTCATGGCCCGGTGCGGCTGCGAGGAAGGAGCACGCAGTCTAGGGGCCCCGCCTGACGGGACAAGGAATGCGTCCCCCGGTGTCACATCACGCGGACGTCACGGGCGCCCGAGGCCTGGGGCACGGGCAGCGCCTCCGCGGGCGGGAGCCGGGTCGAGGCCTGGAAGCGGTCCATGCGGCGCAGCTCCGCGCGGGCCTCCACCTCCGTGAAGATTTCGCGCGCGCGGGCGAAGAAGGCCTCGCGCCGGTGCGGCAGGGCCACCGCCGCGTCGAAGTAGGCCACGCCCGTCTCCCAGCGGTTGGGGCTCTTCTCCAGGACGGCGATGGCCTCCAGGAACACCGGCTCCGCGGCCTTGGGGCCCTTGCGCAGGGCCAGCGAGCGCGCCGTCACGCGCAGCGCCGGGCCCTTCAGGTACGGGTAGAGCCGGGCGATGACGCGCGCCTTGATGCACGACAGCCGCACGATTCGCAGCAGCTCCTTGCGCGGCACCACCGTGGCGCCCTCCTCCAGCGCGAAGAGGGCCGCCTCCGCCGCGTCCACCAGCCCCACCTGGAGGAAGGGCACCAGCACCTGGTAGCTCCAGATGCTCTTGAAGCAGCGCACCGCGACGTGCGCCGCCTCCTCCACCTGGTGCTCGCGCACCGTGACGTTGGCCAGGTGGTTGAGGCTGGCGCACTGGTTGGCCAGGTCCGCCACCTCCTCGCTGATGCGCAGGCCCTGCTCCAGCTCCGCGCACAGCTCGCCCACGTCGCCTTCGCCCAACAGGTAGCGGCACATGGGCGCCCACGAGTGCGCCCAGCCCTGGTGCATCAGCGCGTTGAGCTCCACGCCAATGGTCTTCATCTGCTCGTAGAGCGCCTCCGCCGTGCGGAAGCGCGAGTGGAGGAACTCGCCCGTGGCCTGCATCATCAGGGACGTCTGGCGCTCCCAGCGCTCGCCCACCTGGCGCAGCGTGGAGACGGCCTCCTCCTGGAACTCCCGCGCGCGCTGCAACTCGTTGGCGAAGAAGGCCTGGATGCCCAGGCGGCTGAGCGCGAGCCCCTCCGCCACCGGGTCCTTGGAGCGCCGCGCGTACTCCAGCGCCTTCTCACAGTGGTAGCGCGCGCGCTTGAGCAGCCCCGCGCCGAACAGCAGCGTGCCGTAGTAGCCGCGCGCCAGGCTCATGGCGTAGTCGCTGCGCGAGCGCTCCGCCATGTTGGTGGACACCAGCGTCGCCCACGTGAGCTTCATGATGTCCGCGAAGTAGTAGATGCGGATGAGCGAGTTGAGCGTGGACAGCTGCTGGAGGTAGTTGCCCTGCCGGGACGCCGGCAGCGGGCGCAGGATGAACGGCAGGAGCGAGGCCAGCCCCCGCAGGAGCAGGTTGGCCAGCGTGCGCAGGCCCAGCGCGGGCAGGCTCCCCGGCAGGCTGCGGCCCCGGAGCACCAGGGACTTCTCCAGGTGCCGCGTGGCGAGCGCGGACTCGCCCTTCTCCTGGTGCGCGCGCCCCAGGCCCAGGTGCAGCTCCGCCTGGCGCTGGGGCTCCTCCTCGTCCACCAGGCACTGCTCGAACATCAGGATGGCGTTGGCGTAGTGGCCCGCCTGGAGCAGCGTCTCCGCCAGCTCCTGCATCACCCGGCGCGTCTTGAGGAGCAGCGCCTCCGGGTCCACGGGGGCGACGGTGCCCAAGAGCTCCAGCCCGCGGTTGTAGTGGTAGAGCGCGTCGTCGTTCGCGTACTGCGCCCGCGCGCTGCGGGCCGCCATCAGCGTGTACTCCAGGCCCTTGTCCTCCACGTTGCCCGCGAGGAAGTGGAACGCGAGCAGACCCGCGGAGGCCGCGAGGTTGTCGTTCGCGCGGACCTCCAGGTAGCGCGCGAGCCGGCGGTGCAGGTCCTCGCGCGCCGACACCAGGAGCGTGTTGTAGGCCACGTCCCGGATGACGATGTGCTTGAAGAGGCAGGTGTACGGCTCCTCCTGCTCCAGCAGGATGAGGCCCAGGCGCTGGAGCGTGTCCATGGCCTCGCGCAGGCGCTGCGCGCCCAGGGTGGGCACCAGCGCCGCCACCGCGTCCAGCGTGAAGATGCGCCCGATGACGGACGCCACCTTCACCACCAGCTTCTCCGTCTCGCTGAGCAGGTCGATGCGCGACAGCACCACGTCCTGGATGGAGTCCGGCAGCAGCAGGTCCTGCAGGCCGCGCTTGAGCTCCATCCGCGTGGAGCCGGGCTCCGCCAGGCCCAGGTAGCCCTGCTCCGCCAGGCCCTCCACGATGGATTCGATGAAGAACGGGTTGCCCTGCACCTTCGCGAGCAGCCGGTCCTCCAGCGCGACGTCCGGCGGCGACAGGCGCAGGTGCACGCGCAACAGCGCCCGCGTGTCCTCGTCGTCCAGGCTCACCAGGTCCACGGGGAGGAACCCGGGCAGCTCGCGCAGGCCCTTGACCTGGTCGCCCGGGCGCATCGTCGCCAGCACCATGATGCGGTGCGAGCCCACCCGCGCCGCGAGGTGCTGGAGCAGGTCCAACGAGATGTAGTCCGCCCAGTGCAGGTCCTCGAAGAAGAGCAGCAGCGGCTGCGAGCGGCTGAGCTTCTCCAGCAACAGGAAGACGATCTGGAACACCTTCTGCTGCTTGCGCCGCGCGTCCATCCGCGCCGTGGCGGACGTCTCCTCCAGCGACATGCCGAGGATGCCCGCCATCACCGGGATCCACTCCGGCCCCACGTCCTCCAGCCCCTCCAGGCCCTGGCGCAGGCGCGCAAGCTGCGCGTCGGTGTCGTCCGAGTCGTGCAGCCCGAAGGCCTGGAGCAGCACCTCCTTCCAGGGGAAGAAGGGGGTGAAGGCTTCGTAGGAGTAGCAGACGCCGTACAGCGCCCGCGCGCCGCCCTCCTCCGCGTCCTCCAGCACGCGCGCGCCCAGCCGGGACTTGCCGATGCCCGCCTCGCCGGACACCACGCACACGCGGCCCTGGCCGGCGAACGAGGCGTTGAGCGCTTCGTGCAGCACGTTGAGCTCGCGGCTGCGGCCGATGATGTCGCCCCGCCCCTTGATGAAGAGGCCGCGGCGCGTCTCTCCCAGCAGCCGGTACACCGGCACCGAGCGCGAGACGCCCTTGAGCTTCGCGTCCTCCACGAACTCGGTGGCGAAGCCGCCCTGCTGCGAGCGCGCCTGGGTGTTGGCGCACAGGTGCACGCCGTCCTGGCGTCCGCCGTGCGTCATCAGGCGCGCGGCCATGTTCACGACCTCGCCCAGCGCCGAGTACCCCTTGCGCGTGGGCGAGCCCATGTCACCGCAGTAGGCGTGGCCGGTGGCGATGCCGATCTGCAGCTCGTCGAGGAACGGGAACTGCTCGCGCGCCTTGAGCAGCTTGCAGGCCAGCCGGCACGCCAGGACCTCCTTGTTCTCTTGCGCGGTGGGCGCGCCGAACAGGACGTAGAGCACGTTGCCCTTGTCCGTGAAGTCCGTCATCAGCAGCACGCCGCCGTGGTGGGCGCTCTCGCGCTGGACGAACTCGTAGTAGGCGTTGAGGTCGCGGGTGAAGGCGTCCGGATCCGCGTCCGCCGACGCGTGGGTGAAGCGCACGAAGAAGCAGGTGACGTCGCGGAAGTCGCCCGCGAACTCCTGGTGCGCGGTGGTGATCTTCGTGAAGAGCACCGGGTGCAAGAGCAGCGCGCACCGGCCCACCAGCTCCGCCCCGCCCGTGGGAGCGGGAAGCGGGCGCCTCACGGCCTCCACCGGCGCGTCGAGCGCCAGCCGGTGGTTGCCCCCCTCGCGGGGCTCGCCCCGG
>NZ_JBKGHJ010000201.1:0-14311 GCF_046520365.1 Corallococcus sp. 4LFB | reverse complement strand
CCTGGCGTGTGCCTCGCCCGCGGAGTTCGTGGCCATGCAGCGCGGGGTGGACATGGCCGCGTTGGTGGAGTCGCTGGAGGAATGGGACGCGGTCCGCCTGGGAGCCTTGGGGCCTCTGGACGAACACGCCTCGGCCATCCTCAGTCGCAAGCGCGCGGGCTTCATCGTCACGTCCGTGGAGAAGTACGGCGTGCCGTATGCCGAGGTGCTCGCCCTCTTCGTCCTGCACTCGGCCTTCGACGACGAGTTGCGCGAGGTGGTGCTGCGGCTGGCCCGTGACAAGCAACTGGGCGAGACGCTGGGCGCCATGCCCGCCGTCCGCGAGGAACTGAAGCGGCGAGGCCTGGCGCTGGATGGCTTCCCGGAGCGGGTCGAGCAGGGGCGCGACGTGCTGCGGGGGCTGGGGCGCGCGGGCCGGGACATGCTCTCCAGCAGCTTGGTGAGTGGCGAGGCCCGGTACACGGAGCTCATGGCGATGCGTGGGCAGTTGCCACCGCCCTACCAGGCTGCCCTCGACGAAGTGCAAAAGGCGTTGATGGAGAGGCACTACTCGCCGGGAAGCGTCTCGGCGGGAGCCTTCGACCACCTCACCTTCGGCGTGCCGGTGGGCTTCTACCACCTGGTGGCCGGCACAGGGCACGGGGCGTATTCGCTGGCGCAGGGCAAGTACGAGCAGGCCACGCGCGAGCTGGCGCCTGCCGCGCTGATGGTGGCGCTGTATGCCGGGGGCAAGGGCGCTCGTGCCCTGGTGGAGTCGCGCGGCGGGCTGCTGCGACTCCAGCTGCCGGCGCTCGACGTGGTCGGCATGAAGGCGCTGATGGCGCGCCTGGAGGAGCAGCTCGGCATCACCGCCGCGCGCGACTTGCTGCGCTACCTCCAGGCGAGCCGCGAGGGTGCCCTGCTGGCCGCTGAGTGGGGGGAGGCAGGACTGATGGCGCTGTACGAGGCCCGCGGAAATCCGGCGAAGGCGCATGCGGTGCTGATGGAGACGGCCAGCCGCGAGTCCGCCCAGCCCGTGGCGACCCGGGGCTCGTCAGGGAAGCGGTCCGTCAACCTGGACCTCTTCGAGCAGAACGCCGAGGTGGGCGCTACGGAGTCCGCGAGGGCCAAGCTGTTCCAGGCCGAGCTGGAGTCCTCGGGCCCCCGTCTCCCGAAGGACGTGAAGCTGCTGAAGGAGAGGGCGCCGAAGCTGGAGGAGCCACCTCCGGGAGTCGAGAAGGGGGCGCCGCTCTGGCAGGAGTACGTCGCCTACCGCAAGAGGCGGCTGAGAGAGATTCAGAACGGCGACGTCGTCAAGGGCCCCCTGAAGTGGGCGGGCTACCAGTGGATGCGCTTCTTCTACGCTCGGGGTATGGCTTTCGAGCGGACCATGATCGCCATCCTCGAGGCGGACGCTGCGTTGCCCCGCGCGCAGCGGCGGTGGCTCGGCGACTTCGAACAGCCGCGCATCGAGACGCACGTGGGCGTGTCGAAGGTGGACCTCCGGTACGCAGATGTCCTGGTCATCGAGGAACGCCCCCCAACGGGCCAGTCCCCCCGAGTGGAGACGTTCAGCTTCAAGAGCCGAAACCTCAGCATCCTGAAGAAGGAGGACATGGAAGTGCAGGTGAGTACGGATGCGATCAATGCGATGAAGTACTACGGTGGATCGCTGAAGATTCTTCGGGACGGCATGCGGCAGCAGGCGATTGTGAAGCGGGTGCGCCTTGTTTACGAGGGCGGAGAACTTCTGCCCCAAAAGCGGAAGATGTTCGGCGACGCGGTCGATGCCGCACAGGAGAGAATCAAGGGTGTGGAGGTGCTGTCTCAATGAAGCTGTTGACGATGCACGACCTAAACATGGTGGATAGTCTGAGTTTCTCCTTCAAGGGGACATTCGACGCGACCGGAGGGGTGGAGCCTGCCTTGACGCCTCTGGTTGATGCTCTTGAGAAATATGCTGACGGTTGGATGCCGACACTCGTCAAGTCGACCCGGAAGCGTAGGTATTCAAGAGAAGCCGTGTGGCGCGCGATAGAGGAACGTCGCGATGAGTATGGCTCGATCATCGGACTGTACCGTGCAGAGAGCCCCGCAGTGTCGCTGGTGCTCAATCTCACGCTTGCACAGGGGCAGTCCACCTTGCGCGCCAGTCTCGATGTGCAGCCGCTCCCATTTTTCAGAGAGGAGTCTAGCCGCAGCCTTGCGGCGGTGGCTCGTGCGTGGGCATCTCAATATCCAGTTGCCTATGCGTCGGCTCATAGCAATGCAGATGAGCAATTGGCTGATTCCCCCAATTTTGGCCGTGATGACCGAGAGGCGCGAAGGGATGGGTTCGACAAGATCTACGAATTGTTTTGGCTGAACATCTTCGGCCCCAAGCTCGTGGAAAGCGTTGGCCGCGAGCGGATGCTCTCGACGCCTGCGCACCTCGTGGAGGAACTCCCCAACGGCTCCATCCTCCTGGTGCTGTGGCCGACTGCCGCCGAGTTCGCGAGTGAGGAGGCGCGTGTGGTGCAGGCCCGAGCCCACGTCCACCTGCGGCCAGACCTCGACTTCGACACGGTGCTACGCACGCTGAGAGAGCGCAGCGCCGCGCTCGTACCCGTCGAGCCGCGCTTCCACCCTGACGTGGCGCCGTTCCTTTCTCGGCTACCGGACGAGTTCGCCATCAGCGAGCGGCAACGGAAGATTGCCGAACTCAACGCCTTCCGGCCGCCGGTGCCGGAGGAGTGGCTCCCTGTCGCTCACCCCTCGGACGTGGCGAATCCGGAGCGCGTCCTCGAGTCCTACGGCGATTTGTCCGAAGGCCTCGTGGCGGCACTGCACACCCAGGTGCCCTCCATCATGGACGAGACGGCAGAGTCGCTCACGGACCTGGACTTCTACTTCTGGAAGGAGAACTTCCCGGTGCGGTACACGCGCGAACTCATCGACAGTCACACAGCTCCGGCGCTGGGGGCCTACCTGGGGGACGTGCTGGTGCGGCGGCTGGGAGGGACGTGGGTGCTGCGGGCGAAAATGGAGGAGTCCCAGGTGCGCGTCGGCAAGCGCGTCTGGCTGCCCTTCCTCCGCGCCCGCCGGTACATGCAGTCCCGCCAGTCGCTGCTGGACTACTCGCTCACGCAGTTCTTTCGCGAGGCGGAGCGGTGCCGGCCCTGACCTGGGCTTCTGACTTGCGCGCGCCAGGTCGTATTGGCTGGCGCGCACCGGAACCTGTCAACGTGAATGAGACAGTGAGACTGAGAGATTGGTGGGCAGCCCCCTGTGAGTTGGGGAGCGACGCGGGGTTGTTGCTCCAGACGGCGTTCGGAAGGGCCTGGGGCTTCGGCGGGCCGTGGGAGCAGCGCTCTGGGTGCGCGGCGAAGGCGGCCTGAAGGACGGTGGCGCGGGCCGCGAGGCGCGCTGGCGACATGCCGGCCGCGAATGGCACGGTCAGCAGGATGCGCTCACCGATGGCGCCGCCGCGTCCGGGGCTACGCGTTCGTGTGGCCCCAGGCGTTCTCGGACGGCCGGCCATCCCCGCCCTGGGCCCTGCCCTCCTCCACCCACGAGGTGACGGCCTCCACGATGTGCCCGGCGTCGATGCCGGCGGCGTCCAGCAGCTCCGCGGGCTTGCCGGAGCCGGGCATCTTCGTCACCGCGAGTCGCACCACGGAGGGCAGCGGTTCGCGCTCGCCGGTGAAGGCCTCCAGCACCGCGTCCGCCAGGCCCCCTTCCGCCCAGTGGTCCTCCACCACCAGGAGCCGCCCCTGGGTCTCGCGCGCGGCCTGCCGCAGCGTCTTCGCGTCCACCGGCTTCACCGAATACAGGTCGATGACGCGCACCGCGATGCCGTCCTTCTTCAGCAACTCATGGGCCTTGAGCGCTTCGTGCAGCGTGATGCCGGCGGCCACCACCGTCGCCACGTCGTGGTCGGACTGGCGCACCACCTTGCTGCCACCAATGGGGAAGTCCTCCGTCGCGGGGTAGAGCACGGGCGTCTTCTCGCGCGTGCTGCGCAGGTAGGTGATGCCCTGGCGGTCCACCACCTGCGCCAGCAGCTTCGCGGTCTGGTTGGCGTCGCTCGGGTAGAGCACCGTGCTGCCGCCCACCGCGCGCATCATCGCCAGGTCCTCCAGCGCCATCTGCGACGGCCCGTCCTCGCCAATGGACACGCCCGCGTGGCTGCCGCACAGGTGCACCGTGGCGTTGGAGATGGCCGCCATGCGGACCTGGTCGTACGCGCGGGACAGGAAGGCCGCGAAGGTGCTGACGAAGACCTTCTTGCCCAGCACCGCCAGGCCCACCGCGCTGGACACCATGTTCTGCTCCGCGATGAACATCTCGAAGTAGCGCTTCGGGTGCGCCTTCTGGAACGCGTTCGAGTACGTGGAGTTGGACACCTCCGCGTCCAGCGCCACCACCTCCGGCCGCGCGTTGCCCAGCGCCAGGAGCGCGTCGCCGTACGCCTTGCGCGTGGCCTCCTTCTGGCCCACCTCGTACGTGGGCAGCCGCAGCGGCGCTGGCGAGTCCTCCACGGTGGCCTTCAGCAGCTCCGGCCGCTTCACCTGGATGCGGACGTTCCGCTCCCCGCCCAGCTCGCGGATGGCGTCCTTCGCCTTGTCCTCCGGCAGCGGCTTGCCGTGCCAGCCGTCCTGGTTGGCGAGGAGCGAGGAGCCACGCCCCTTCTCCGTCCGGCAGATGAGGCAGGTGGGCTGGCCCTTCTTCGCCTGCGCTTCGGCGAAGGCGCGGTCGATGGCGCCCAGGTCGTGGCCGTCCAGCGTGAGGGCATTCCACCCGAAGGCGCGGACGCGGGCCGCGTAGGCCTCCAGGTTCCAGCCCAGCTCCGTCTCCCGGCTCTGCCCCAGCCGGTTCACGTCGATGATGGCGCACAGGTTGTCGAGCCCGTAGTGGCTGGCCTTGTCGAACGCCTCCCACACGGAGCCCTCCGCCGTCTCGCTGTCGCCCATGAGCACGTACGTGCGGAACGGCAGCCCGTCCAGGCGCGCGCCCAGCGCCATGCCCACGCCCACCGCCAGGCCCTGCCCCAGCGAGCCGGTGGCCACGTCCACGAGCGGCAGCACGTGCGGGTTCGGGTGGCCCTCCAGGCGGCTGCCGAACTTGCGCAGCGTGAGCAATTCCGCGTCGTCGATGGCGCCCGCTGCCTTGAAGGCGGAGTAGAGGACCGGGCAGGCGTGCCCCTTGGAGAGCACGAAGCGGTCGTTGTTGGGGGCCTTGGGCTGCTGGAAGTCGAAGCGCAGGTACTTCTGGAAGAGCACGGCCATGATGTCCGCCGCGGACATGGACGAGCTGGGGTGGCCCGAGCCCGCCGCCGTGGTGCTGCGGATGCTGTCGATGCGCAGCTGCGCCGCGAGGTCCGCCAAGGTGTCCGCCATCGTTTCGCTCCGGGTTGGGGGGGACGAAGGGTGTGCCCCCGCTACTGTGTTGACTGCCCCGGCCCGCGAGAAGCGTCGCCCCCCGCTGGCCCTCGTCCCAGGCAGAATCCGCGAGTGCCTGCCCGCCCGGCCGGACCTGGAGGGCGGGGCATGCGCAACTTGAGAGAACGCCATCCGGGAGCCTTGGGCCCCCGCCGGGAGAATCCATGAATCCGCTGCGACAGCTCGCCGAGTTCGGCCAATCCGTCTGGGTGGACAACCTCCAGCGCAGCTACATCACGCAGGGCACGCTGAAGAAGTTCATCGAGGAGGACGGCCTCAAGGGGCTCACCTCCAACCCGACCATCTTCCAGAAGGCCGTGTCGGGCAGCGACGACTACCAGGACCTCTTCGACGCGGCGAAGGGCAAGGGGCTTGGCGGCAACGACCTCTATGAACAGCTGGCCGTGCGCGACGTGCAGGGCGCCGCGGACATCCTGAAGACGGTCTACGACGCGACGAAGGGCCAGGACGGCTACGCGTCGCTGGAGGTGTCCCCCCGGCTGGCGCTGGACACGCAGGGCACGCTGGAGGAGGCGCGGCGGCTGTGGAAGACGCTGGCCCGGCCCAACGTGATGATCAAGGTCCCGGGCACGGTGCCGGGCGTCCCGGCCTTCGAGCAGCTCACCTCCGAGGGCATCAACGTCAACGTGACGCTGCTCTTCAGCCAGGAGCGCTACAAGGAGATCGCCGAGGCGTATGTCTCCGGCCTGGAGAAGTTCGCCGCGTCCGGCGGGGACGTGAGCCGCGTGGCGAGCGTGGCGTCGTTCTTCATCAGCCGCATCGACGCCATCGTGGACAAGGAGCTGGAGAAGAAGCGGAAGGCGGGGGCCACGCCGGAGCAGCAGAAGGCGATGGAGGGGCTGAGCGGCAAGGTGGCCATCGCCAACGCGAAGCTGGCCTACCGCACCTTCAAGGAGGTCTTCGGGAGCGCGCGCTGGAAGGCGCTCGCGGCGAAGGGGGCGAAGGTGCAGCGCGTGCTCTGGGCGAGCACCAGCACCAAGAGCCCGAAGCTGCGCGACGTGCTCTACGTGGAGGAGCTCATCGGCCGCGACACGGTGAACACCATGCCGCCCGCGACCATCGACGCGTTCCGGGACCACGGCAAGGTGCGCCCCAGCCTGGAGGAGGACCTGCCGGCGGCGGAGGCGACGATGCGCCAGCTGGAGGCGGCGGGCATCTCCATGAAGACGGTGACGGACGAGCTGGCCACGGACGGCATCCGCCTGTTCTCCGAGTCCTTCGACCAGCTGCTCGCCGCGGTGGGAGAGAAGCTGAAGAAGACCTGAGGTTGATCAGCGAACGGAGGACCTTGCGCTGGGAATCGAGGTACCCGGTTCCCAGCCCCACCCGGCCTAAAGTCGCCGCCATGAAGTTCCTGGGTGAGTTGGACGAGGCCTCCCTTGGCCGGACGCAGCGGTGCAACCGCCGCCTCACGGATCCGAACCGCTTGCAGGCCATCCGGGACACCCGGCTGATGGACACGCCTCGGGAGGAGGCCTTTGATCGCCTCGCCCGCCTGGCGGCGCAGCTGCTCAACGTCCCGCTGACCATCATGTCCCTGGTGGACGCGGACCGGCAGTTCTTCAAGGCGGACTTCGGGCTGCCCTCGCCGTTCCGGGAGACCCGGACGCTGCCCATCGACGCGTCGCTGTGCCGCTACACGCTCGAGGGGGACCCCATCATCTCCTCGAACGCGCCCGCGGACCCGTTCCTGAAGTTCCATCCGTCGACCGGGCCCTGGGGCATCGTCGCGCTCATCGTGCTCCCGTTGATCAACCCGGACGGGCACGTGCTGGGGACCTTCTGCTGCATCCAGCCCACGGTGCGCGAGTGGAGCGCGCAGGACCTGACGGTGATGAAGGAGCTGACGGCGTCCATCATGACGGAGCTCAACCTCCGCGATCAGCTCCAGAAGCTGAAGGCGGAGCAGAACCTCCGGGACACGTTCATCGCGGCGCTCACCCACGACCTGCGCACGCCGCTGACGGCGGCGAAGCTGAGCGCGCAGCTTTTGGGCAGGCGCCATGCGGACCTGCCGAACGTGCAGTCCTCCGTGTCCCGGGTGACGTCGAGCCTGGACCACGCGGAGCGGATGATCCAGAACCTGCTGGACGCCAGCCGCATCAAGGCCGGCAAGCGGGTGGGCCTGGAGCTGGGCGAGTGCGACCTCCACGCGGTCGTGGCCCAGACACTGGACGAGCTCGCGGCGGTCTACCCGGAGCGCTTCGTCCTGAAGGTGCAGGGCGTGTTCAAGATGCGGGCGGATCCGCTCGGGCTGCGCCGCATCGTGGAGAACCTGGCCTCCAACGCGGCGAAGTACAGCGCGCCGGGCACCCCGATTGAGGTCCGGCTCGACCGGAGCGGGAACCAGGTGCGGCTCCAGGTGCGCAACCAGGGCAACCCCATCGCCGCGGAAGAGCTGCACACCATCTTCGAGCCGTTCCACCGCACGCGCTCCGCCACGGAGAGCGCGCAGAAGGGCTGGGGGCTGGGCCTGCCGCTGGTGAGGGGACTCGCCGAGGCGCACGGGGGGAAGGCCTCCGTGACGAGTTGCGCCGAGGACGGGACATGCTTCACCATCACCCTTCCGCTCGACCCGGCGTCGCGGCTGCTGTCGGCCTGACGGGGACGGAGCATCGAGTGTATGGGAGGGGATGAGACATGAAGGACCATGCCCTCCCGGAGTTGATTGCCCTCGCGTTGCAGGGTGACGAGGAGGATGAGACGGCCTGGGAAGCCATCCGCGCGCTGCACGACCGGGGCGGAGCTGAGGTGTTCGAGGCCGCCGTGCGGTTGTTGCACTCCCCCTCTTCACGCGAGCGCGGACGCGGCGCGGACATCCTGGCGCAACTGGGAGGCCGAGAGAGGAGCCCCGGGCTCGTCACGAAGTGCGCGGATGAAGTCCTGTCCGCGCTGACCAGAGAGCAGGATGCCGCCGTCCTGGGCTCGATGGGTACGGCGCTGGGGCACCTCCGGGACGCTCGGGCCGTGTCCGCGTTGCAGCCCTTCAAGGACCACCCGGACGCGGACGTCCGGATGGGCGTGGTCATGGGCATGATGCCCCACCGGATTCCGGCCGCCATCCAGACCTTGATTGAGCTCTCCCGCGACGCTGACGAGGACGTCCGCAACTGGGCGACCTTCAGCCTGGGCACCCAGGCGGAAGAGGTGGACACGCCTGAGCTCCGGGACGCGTTGTTCGACCGGCTCACGGAGTCCAGCATGGAGCTTCGCGGCGAGGCCCTGGTCGGGCTGGCGCTGCGCAAGGACCCGCGCGTGCTGGAACCGCTGCGCCGCGAGCTGGAGGGAACCGAGGTTGTCGTCCTGGCCGTCGAAGCCGCCCGGGCACTGGAGGACCTCTCGCTCCTGCCGTTGCTCCTTCGCCTTCGGGGCCCGGCGGACAAGGCGGACAGCTACTTCCGCGGCGTCCTCGCTGACGCCATCGCCCACCTGGAAGGGCTGGCCCGCTGAGGCCCTGGCCTGTGGAGAGGACCGCAGGGATGTATCGCGGTTGCTTGCGTGGCCTGCGCTCCAGCGGTCGCCGGACGACAGGAAGCGTGCGCGCACCGCACGTGTGCCTTGCAGGGCGGCTGTGGGTGCACTAGCCATCGGGGGACGAGGGCCGACGGCGCCGACCGCTCGGGTCCTCCGAGGATGACTTTATGGCCCAGCGCCGCCTGACCCGCCCTTCCGCCTCCCCTGATTCGTCCAAGTCCCGCAGTGCCGCTGGCAAGGCCGCCACGAAGCCCGGGGGCCGTCCCGCCGGGGGCAAGGCTCCTGCCCCGGCGAAGAAGACCGGGGTCGCGAAGCCGGTGGCGCAGGCGCTGAAGACCGCGGCCTCGAAGCTGAAGCAGACCGCGAAGCCGATGAAGAGCGCGGCGGCGAAGAAGCCCGTGGCGAAGGCTCCGGCGCCCAAGGCAAAGCCCGCCGCGAAGGCATCCACCGCGAAGGCCGCACCGGCGAAGAAGACGCCTTCGGCGAAGTCCGCCGCGCAGGCTCCGAAGGCCCCTGCCGCGAAGTCGGGCGCGCAGGCCTTGAAGACTCCCGTTGCGAAATCCGCCGACAAGACTCCGAAGGCCCCTGCCGCGAAGTCCGCCGCGCAGGCGTTGAAGACGCCCGTTGCGAAGTCCGCCGACAAGGCTCCGAAGGCACCTGCCGCGAAGTCCGCCGCGCAGGCTCCGAAGGCCCCCTCCGAGCAGTCCGCTCAAGCTCCCGAGCCGGCCGCATCAACCGCGGAGACGGCTGAACCGAAGACGGACTCCAGCGAAACTCCATCGAAGCGCGCAGGGAAGGCGCCCAAGGGTTCCTCCGCGAAGAAGGCCTCCGCCGAAGCGGCCTCCACCGATCAGGAGGCGCCTGCGGCGTCACCGTCCGAAAGCGCCTCGGAACCCGCCACGCCCACGACGCAGGCGGAGACGGGCTCCACCGACGCCGCTGCTGCCAGCACCGTGGAAGCAACGCCTCCCACCACGGAGACGCCCCCCGCCGAAGCGCCCTCGCGCAAGGCCTCGGGGCGCGGCGCGAAGCGGAAGCCCTCCGAAGCCGAAGCCGCTCCCGCTGAACCCACGGCCGTACCAGAGGAGCCGCCCGCCCCTCCCGCCCCCAGCGAGGAGCCTTCATCGAAGTCGAAGCGCGCGGCGCGCCCCCAGAGGAGCCCGCCCCCGCGCCCTCCGCGCCAGCGAAGCCCGCGCGCACCGTCGACCCCCAGTACCTCATCCTCACCGGCGGCTCGCCCTTCCTGCGCGCCATCGGCTCCGTGCGCCGCCCGGAGGGCGAACCCCTGCCGGGCTTCGGCAACCTCGCCGTGACCAAGATGTCCGCGGCCCCGCTGCCCACCGAACCGGGCCAGTACGAGTTCCGCTTCCAGGCCAGCAACGGCACCGGCGACTTCAAGCTCGCCCAGCGCAGCGAGAACGGCGCCCCGCGCAACGTGCGCGACTTCGCGATGGCGTCCTCCGGTGGCTTCCAGAGCTACCGCTTCAGCATCCCCTGAGCGCGCGGCTCACGGCAGGAACCGCGACATCAGCGCGAGCCCCTGCGCCTCCAGGGGCACGCGCCCCCGCAGCGCGGCGAACAGCGACCAGCCGTGGTCCGCGAGGAGCACCACGGCCGCGTCCGCCGCGACGCTCAGGCCCATGAAGCCCACGTAGCCGCCCATCACCGACGAGCGCCACGCCACGTCCTTGCCGCGCACCTGGGACACGTTCCACCCCAGGCCGCGCTGGAAGGCCCCGGCCTTCACCCGGGGCGCCTGCATCCGGAACAGGGCCTTCGTGAAGGACCGCTCCCCCCGCCCCAGGCCGGTCTCCAGGAAGCGCATCACGTCCCCCACCGTGGAGTGCAGCGCGCCCCCACCCGGCAGCGCCGGGAAGGTCCAGGGCGGCACGGGCTTGCCTCGCGCCGTGTGGCCCTGCAACAGGCGCGGGGCCAGCTCCTCCGTGACGCGCGCCGTGGTGTCCAGCAGCCCCATGGGCTTGCAGAGCACGTCCCGCATCAGGTGCCCGTAGTTCAGCGCCATGCGCCGGGACAGCGCGTGGCCGAGCACCCCCATGCCCAGGAAGGACTCGGAGGACGGGTGCGGCGGCGGCCGCCGGGGGTGGTAGTCGCGCAGGAACTCGCCGAACAGGGCCGCGGAGTACTGGCCGAACGGGTCGTCCGGGCTCCGGGGGGCCGCGGCCAGGTTCGGAGGCAGGTGCGGCAGCCCGGAGGTGTGCGTCGCGAGCTGCTCCAGCGTGATGCTCCGCGCGACCTCGTCGCTCATCAGCGACAGGGGAATCAGGTTCCCGAGGGGCTCGTCGAGCCGCACGTCGCCGCGCTCCGCCATCACCGACAGCAGCGCCGCCGTGAAGACCTCCGTGAGCGAGCCCAGGGAGAAGAGGGCGTCCGTGGCCGGAGGCGTCCCCTTGCCTCGCAGGCCTTCGACGTGCAGCGCGCCCCGCCACGTCATCGCCGCGCACACGGAGGCCGTCGGGTAGCCACGCAGGTAGGGGCGCAGCTCCGCGTGGAGGAGGTCGGAAGGGTTCGACATGGGGTGGCGCTTTACGGGCCTGCCGCCCGGAGAAGCAAGCCTTCCGGAGGCGCTTCTGTCAGGCATCACCGTGCGGGGGTGTCGGCCCCCTGGAAGGCCCCTTCGTCCAGACATGCCGCCCGGGTTGGATCCGCGCGACCTCTTCGCCGCGCTGCTCGACCCGCGCCAGCCCGCCCGGTAGGGAGACAGGCTCCGGTCGGTGCTAGCGTGCACGGGATGAAGGACTCCGCCCGTGCCCGCACAGCGTTGCGCCACCGCCTCGCCACCCTCCTCCTCGTGGGACTCACCGCGTGCGGAGGCTGCCAGAAGACCGACGCCGAGCGCGCCGCGAAGGAGCGCGCGGAGATCGATCAACGCCTCCGCGACTCGGTCACGCTCGTGCCCTACCGCGCGCTCAAGCTCACCGTGCGCGCGGAGGGCGACCCTCGGGCTCCGGAGGAGGTGGCCCTGCTCTGGAAGGCCCTGGCGGAGACGCGCGCGATGCCTGACACGTTCGCCAACGACGAGGCGACCCGCGCGGCGGCCCGCACGTACCTGGACCTGGGCATCGCCTTCTACAAGGCGCGCAAGGCGCTCCAGACGCGCGACGAGGACGAGTTCCCCCTGCTGTGGAACCGGTGGGCCGCCGGCACGCCCCTGCCCCTGGGCTCCTACGACGCAGGCCAGGAGCACGCCTTCCTCGCCGCCGTCCTGCTGGCGCTGGACGCCGCGGACAAGTCCGACCGCATCCCCGCCACGGAGCTCGTCTTCTACGAATTGTCGCGCGCCACGCCCACCCCCACCTGGCCCGCGCCCCTGCGCGCCGCGGTGCAGGCCAGCCGGGGCATCGCCTTCTGCCAGGCGGGCTACCACTACGCCGCCGAGGAGGAGCTGACCGGCTTCCTCACCGAGACGGAGCGCCTTCCGCCGCAGGCCTTCCCCGGCCTCCAGCAGGGCACGCCCGCGCAGTCGCGCGAAGCGGCGCTCGCGACCGGGCATTTCCTGCGCGCGTGGAACCGCATGGGCCTGAAGCGCGAGCGCGCCGCCGAGGACGACATCGAGCAGGGGCTGCGCTCGCTCCAGACGCTGGGCGTGGAGAACGAGCTGACGTGGTGGGGCTGGGCCTTCATCCACACCCGGCGCGGACGCTACGAGGAGGCCGCGGCGTCGCTCGACAAGCTCGCGGCCAGCCCCTACCTGGAGGAGACGGAGCGCAGCGAGGTGCACGCCAGCGCGGAGGCCCTGCGCAAGCACGGGGACAGCCTGCCGCTGTTCCTGCAGACGCGCGCGACGGTGCTCCTGGGCCGCACGCTGCTCGCGCGAGCCGGCGGCCTGGAGCACGTGCTCACCGTGCTCCTGGGCCCCGACCGCGCGAAGCAGCTCTACGCCCCGCTCATCTGGATGGACCGGGTGCGCCAGCGCACGGCGAAGCTCTCTCCGGAGCAGGTGGCCGAGGGCGCGGGCGAGACGCTCGACCGCGCCCGCGAGGTGGGCAACCGCGGCTGGAAGGCCCTCCAGGACCGGCTGGACAAGGGCACGGCCCAGGACAGCCCTCCGTGAGGCAGGCCCCTCCGGCTCACCGCGCCGCTTCCCCCAGCGCCTTCACCGGGTAGTGCCCCGGCGAGGCGCGGAAGCGGCGCTCCAGCTCGCCGGGCTTGAGCACGCCCTGCTCGAACAGGCCCAGCAGGAAGGACTCGTACGTCCCTCCCCGTGAAGGGCCCGCGCGCTTGAGCTCCTCGTAGAGCACGAAGGCCAGGACGTGCATGCCGTCGTCGTGGTCGCGGAAGAACTCCGCGCCCGTGAGCGGGCGGCCCTCCCGGTCTCGCAGCAGCCCCTCCCGCTCGCTGACATGGACGTCGATGGCCTCCGCGCAGTCCTCCTCCGTCAGGCCGCGCGCCGTCGTGTAGCCGAACGCCGGGTCGTGCTCGCGCACGAGCCGCTGGAAGTAGGGGTCCTCCTCCAGCGCCTTCAGCTTCGCGTCCAGCGCGCCCTCGCGCGTGAACGGCGGGTGCAGCAGCTCATGCACCGCCGTCTTCACCGTGACGGCCGCCGGGTACGTCGCGTCCGTGAGGAAGTTCCACCCCGTCACCCGGATGCCGTGCGGCTTCGCGAACTTCAGGACGTGCGCGTTCAACGCCGCCACCTGGAGGTCCCTGCCCAGGACCTGCTCATCCCAGCCCACCACGTCGTACGGCGCCACCTTCGCCGCCAGCCCCGCGATGGCCTGCTCCACCGAGGGCAGGTACTCCGCGCGCCAGATGCGCGGGAACTCCACGCGCTCGAGGAACGCCAGCAGGACGCCCAGGTCCTCGCGCACGGCCTCCATCTCCGCGAAGCCGTCCTCCCTCCCGTACGACGTGGCCAGGAAGTCCGCGCGCATCCGCCCCCACGCCGCGTCGTCCGCCACCGTCGCCGCCAGGTCCTCCACCGAGGTGGCCTGCGTGACGGAGAAGACCAGCGTCAGGAAGGGCCCCACCATCTTCCCGCCCTGCTTCGCCATCCGCTCGGTGAGGTGCGCGAGCGCGGCCTCTTCCGGGGCCTCCAGCAGCGCGGAGAAGCGCTGGAACTCCGCCGGGTAGAAGCGCGTGTAGAACGCGTCCCCGCGCAGCAGGTTCAACAGGCACAGCGCGTCGTAGGCCTCGGACGGACGCAGCACCCAGTGCGTGCGCCCGGAGTCCACGCGGCGCACCGCGGGCTCCTTGGGCTCCGGCGCGGCGGGGACGGGCCGGGAGCCCGCGCAGGCGGTCCACAGCAGCGCCGCGAACACGGCCACGGCGCGGCGGAAGGGAGGCGATTCCAGGGTCATGCCCCCGGACATAGGCCGCCCGCCCTCCCCCGTCTTGGACGGAACCTACCGCGTGGAACCGGATGCGCCAGGGCCTCGCCCAGGGGGCGCACCTCCCGA
>NZ_JBKGHJ010000200.1:0-14322 GCF_046520365.1 Corallococcus sp. 4LFB | reverse complement strand
CTCCCGGCCCAGGCGTGCCCGCACGCGCGCGGCCACCTGGGTCGCCAGCAGCGAGTGGCCCCCCAGCTCGAAGAAGCTGTCCCGCACGCCGACCCGCGCGAGGCCGAGCACCTGCGCGAAGATCTCCGACAGGGTGCGCTCGGTGTCGTCGCGCGGGGCGATGGGCTCGCCGCGAACAACGGCGGGCGCGTCCGGCGCGGGCAGGGCCTTGCGGTCCACCTTGCCGCTGGAGGTAAGCGGCAGGGCCTCCAGGCGGACGAGGGCGGAGGGCACCATGTACTCGGGCAGCCGCGAGTGCAGGAACGCGCGCAGCCCCGCGGTGTCGAGCGTCCCTCCGTCGACGGTGACATAGGCGACGAGGCGCGGTCCTCCCACGTCGTCCTGACGCACGCCGGCCACGGCGTCGCGCACGCCGGGCCAGGACTGGAGCGCGGCTTCGATGTCTCCCAGCTCGATGCGGAAGCCGCGCAGCTTCACCTGGAAGTCCGCGCGGCCCAGGTACTCCAGCGTGCCGTCGGTGCGCCACCGGGCGAGGTCGCCCGTGCGGTACAGGCGCGCGCCGGGCGTGTCGCTGAAGGCATCGGGGAGGAAGCGCTCGGCGGTGAGGGTGGGGCGGCGCCAGTAGCCCCGGCCCACCTGCACGCCGCCGATGAACAGCTCACCCGGGATGCCCACGGGCACCGGCTGTCCGTGGCGATCCAGGACGTACATGCGCGTGTTGGCCACGGGCCGGCCAATGGGGACGACGCGGAGCGAGGCGTCGCGCGGGCACTCCCAGGACGTGACGTCCACGGCGGCCTCGGTGGGGCCGTAGAGGTTGTGCAGCGTGGCGTGCGGCAGGCGGGCCTGCGCGCGGAGCACCAGGTCCGCAGGCAGGGCTTCGCCGCTGCACATCACCTGACGCAGCCGCGTCAGGGACTCCAGGCCGGGCTCCTCCACGAAGACACGCAGCATGGACGGCACGAAGTGCGCGGCCGTCACGCCCTCGCGGGCCATCAGCGCCACCAGGTAGTCCGGCTCCTGGTGTCCGCCGGGCCGCGCGAGCACCAGCCGCGCGCCCGTCATCAGGGGCCAGAAGAACTCCCACACGGACACGTCGAAGCTGAACGGCGTCTTCTGCAACACCGTGTCCGACGGCGTGAGGCCGTAGCGCGCCTGCATCCAGCGCAGCCGGTTGACGACGCCCGCGTGCGCGTTCATCGCCCCCTTGGGGCGGCCGGTGCTCCCGGACGTGAAGATGACGTAGGCAAGGGCGTCATCCCCGGCCAGCGGCACGGGCCGGGCCGTGGACTCCCGCGCGAGGAGCTCCCCCTGCGTGTCCAGCGCGATGACGTGCGCGATGCTGCTGGGCTGTGAGGCGCGGGCTCCTCCCCGCGCATCCTGCGCGAGGGGGTGCTCGGCATGCGAAGGCAGCGCGGCACGGAGGCGCTCCTGGATGAGCAGCACGGACGCGGCGGTGTCCTCCAGCATCCCGGCGAGCCGTTCCGGGGGCGTGGCCGGATCCAGCGGGACGTAGGCCGCGCCGGACTTCAGGACGCCCAGCAGCGCGACGACCATCTCCACGGAGCGCTCCAGGCACACCCCCACCAGCGTCTCCGGACCCACGCCGCGAGCCCGCAGGTGGTGCGCGAGCTGGTTGGCCCGGGCTTCGAGTTGCGCGTAGGTGAGGCGCTGGTCCTCGAACTGGAGCGCGAGGGCCTCTGGCGTGCGTTCGGCCTGCGCTTCGAAGAGGTGGTGGAGCGTGGCGCCACGGGGGAAGTCCACGCGCGTGTCGTTCCAGCCGCGCAGCACCTGTTCGCGCGCGGCCGGCGTGAGCCACGGCAGGGTGGAGACCGGGACGTCCGGCGCGGCGACGACGGCCCTGGCCAGCTCGGTCAGGTGCTCCGCCATGCGGGCCACGGTCGCGGCGTCGAAGAGGGCGGTGGCGTACTCCAGGCGGCAGCGCAGGCCGTCGCGCTGTTCCCAGACCTCCAGGGACAGGTCGAACTTGGACGTCGTCACCGGCACGGTCACGCCGCCAATCTGGAGCCCGGCGCCTGCCGTCGTCTGGGCTTCGGGCACGTTGATGACGTTGAGGACCGTCTGGAACACCGGCGTGCGGCTCAGGTCGCGAGGCACCTGGAGCACGTCCACCAGCTGCTCGAAGGGCATGTCCTGGCGTCCGTAGCCGCCCAGGGCCTGCTGCTTCACGCGAGACACGAGCTCGCGGAAGCCCGGCGCCCCGTGGAGCTTCGCGCGGAAGGCGAGCGTGTTGACGAAGCAGCCCAGCAGGCCCTCCACCTCCGGACGCGACCGGCCGGCGATGGGCGTGCCCACCGCGAAGTCGTCCTGTCCGGAGGTGCGGGCGAGCAGCACCTGGAACAGCGCCATCAGGACCATGAAGGACGTGGCGCCTTCACGGCGGCCCAGGGTGAGCAGGGGCTCGGACAGCTCCCGAGGCAGGTGGAAGGCGTGGGCGGCGCCCGCGTAGGACTGCGTGGCGGGGCGGGGGCGGTCGGTGGGCAGCTCCAGCGGCGGCGTGCCCTGGAGCAGGTCCTTCCACCAGCGGGCCTGCTCCGCCAGCACCGGGCCGGACAGCCACGCGCGCTGCCACACGGCGTAGTCGGCGTACTGCACCGGCAGCGGCGGCAGGACGGACGGAACGCCCGCGCTGGCGCAGGCATAGAGGACCGGCAGCTCCTGGCTGAGGACCAGGGCGCACCAGGCGTCGGAGACGACGTGGTGCAGGAGCAGGTGGAGGACGTGCGTGTCGGGAGCCAGCCGCAGCAGGAGCGCGCGGGCGACAGGGCCCGTGTCCAGGTGGAAGGGCGTGGCGGTGTACGCCTGGCAGCGCAGCAGCATGGCGGCTTCGCGCGCTTCGGCCGTGTCGCCGGGAACGTCCTCCGTCCGTAGGGGAAGGGTGCCCGTCGCGTGGATGACCTGCACCGCTCCGTCGTCGGCCAGCGCGTAGGTGGTGCGCAGGACCTCATGGCGCTCCACGAGGGAGTGGAGCGCCGTCTGGAGCGCGGTGATGTCCAGCGCGCCCGTGAGCCGGAAGATGATCGCGTTGTTGTAGGCGGTGCTCTCCGGCTCCAGCTCCTGGAGGTACCAGAGCCGCTGCTGCGCGAACGACAGCGGCAACGGCCGGTCTCGCGGCGCACGCGGAATCGGTTGGAGGGCACCGGAGGCCACGACGGTGGACACCGTCGAATGGGCCTGCACGGTCGTGGCCAGGGCAGCCGTGAGGGGCACCGGGCCTCGCGCGGCGCCAGGGGCCATCCCGGACGACGCACCCGGGAGCGGCACCGCGCCTTGAGCAGCGACCTGGGCCGTCACGGCCGCAGCGCTCGCGGACACCCTGCGCTTTGCAGGCAGCTTGAACCCAGGGAGGTTCACGGCCTCGACGCGGCCCTCCGCGCGCAGGCGCACGGGGCGGCCGGTGCGGTAGAGGCTCGACGAAGGATGCAGCGGATGCGGCACCAGTCGCTCCGCTGTCTCACCCGCCGCCCTCCAGAGCGCGGCAGGCAGGCCCGCGCCCGACAGGGCCAGCTCCCCCACGACGCCCGCGGGCACGGGCTTCCCGGCCGCGTCCAGCACCCAGACGTCCAGCCCCGGAGGCAGCTTCTCCTCCGGTGCGCGGGGCAACAGGCCTCCGTCACGGGCTTCACCCGCGAGCAGCACGTCGCCGCCCGCCGTGCGCTGGAGCGCCGCCGCCAGCTCCTCCGACGCGTTCTCCAGGACCCATGCGCCCACCGGGGCCAGGGCCTCACGCGCCCCCGCGAGGTCCGTCACCGCACGGGCCAGCCGCGCCGTGGTGTTCACCAGCACCGCGCCCGCCCGCCGTGCGAGGGACAGCAACTCCTCGGCGTCCGTCTCCTGCTCGCGCGCACGCGCCGCGAGGGCGTCGCCGCATCAGCGGCCAGGGCCTCCCGCGCCGTGGCCAGCCGCCGGAGCCCTTCCAGGACCACCGGCGTCTCCAGCCCGAAGTCGATGAGGCACGTCACCTCGTCCACGTCCGAGGCCCGCACCTCCCGCAGCCGCTGGATGCCGCTCTCCACCGTGCCGATGAGGCCCGTGCCCTTCGCGTGGTGCTCGAAGGTGTGCTCCAGCAGCGCGTCGATGTCCTCGCGGGACACCTTGGCGATCTCCCCCTGGTACCCCTGCGCGGCGAGCAGCGACGTCGTGATGTCCGCCGAGCTCCGGAAGTACGCGAGCAGCGGCTTGCGCACCTGCCTCAGGACCTCCGCCTCGTCGTCCCCGAGGAACGTGTGCAGCATGCACGTGATGTGGCCCCGGCCCGGGTGCCCGTTGCGGCGCCACGCCTCGCGGTAGAGGGCCACCTTCGGCTTCAGCTCCTCCAGCGAGTGGGCGAAGAGGCCCGTGAGGACGCCCGCGCCCAGCTCGCCCGCGAGCCGGAACGTCTCCGGATTCGCGGTGGCGGTGAGCCACACGGGCAGCTCCTTCTGCACCGGCTTCGGGCGCAGGCCCACCTCCACGGTGACGCCGTTGCCGCCCGGCCGCCGCAGCCGTTCGCCCCGCCAGAGGCCACGCAGCGTCTCCAGGTTTCGCAGCAGGATGTTGCGCCGGTCGGCGTAGTTCCCTGGCGCGAAGACGAAGTCCTGGACGTGCCAGCCCGTGGCCACGGACACGTCGACGCGGCCCTGCGACAGGTTGTCCACGACGGCCCACTGCTCCGCGACGAGCAGCGGATCATGCAGCGGCAGCACGACGCTGCCGGAGCGCAGGCGCAGGTTGCGCGTGACGGCCGCGAGCGCGCGGAGACCACCGCGGGCTGCGGGTAGATGCCGCCGAAGGAGTGGAAGTGCCGCTCGGGCGTCCAGATGGCGGAGAAGCCGTGCGCGTCCGCGAACTTCGCGCCCTCCATCAGCAGCGTGTACTTGGGCCCGGAGAGCGAGTCCTCGTCGTTGGCGAAGTACGACAGGCTGAGCTGGAGCGGACGCGAGGCCTCCTCGGCCGATGCACCTCTACGCGACGCGGTGGCCTCGGAGGGGAAGAGCACGCGCAGGCCGCGCGACAGGGCCCAGAGGGCTTCCAGCTCGGGCTTCTCGGGAGCCGGTTCGGACGCGGCGAGCCAGGTGGTGCCCGGCGCCGGATGCAGCCGCGCATCCAGGCCCGCGAAGAAGCCCGTGAGCGACGCGTGACTCAACGCCCACGCGGGCTGGCCCGCGCCCATGGGCAGCAGCCACGCCAGGGACTCCGGGGAGGGAAGCGGAAGCGCCGCGTCCCCTGTCACGGACGGCGCGTCCCCCAGCAGCTCCTCGACGTGCAGGACACGCGAGGACTCCAGGCGCGTGGAGGTGAAGAGCCCCGCCACGTCACGAGCCGGGGCACGACGCCGCCCTCCATGGCGTAGACGGCCAGCGAGTCCAGGTCCGTGGGCCCGAGCGCCACCGGAGCGCCCCCTGCCTCCAGGACACCCCACAGCGCGGCCAGCTTCTCCGGCGACGCACGCAGGCAGAGCGCCACGGGTTCCCCCGGCTGGAGCCCCTGTTCGCGCAGCGGCACGGCGAGCCGTCGCGCACGCGAGGCCAGCTCCCGCCACGTCCAGGTCCGCCCCGCCTGCTCCACGGCGATGGCGTCCGGCTGCCGCAGTGCGTGTTCGCGCAGCCGGGCGGGAAGGACCGGAGCCTGCGTGACGGGCGGAGGGACGGGCCAGGCCCGGCGGTCGGCGTCGGTGGCCAGCGGCAGGCGGGAGAGGGGCTCCTCGGGCCGGGCCAGCGCCGCGCCGAGCAGCACCTGGAGGTGCTCCAGCATCCGCCGCGCGGTGGAGGCGTCGAACAGCTCCGTCGCGTACTCCAGCGCGCCGTGCACGCGGCCTGGCTCCTCGGTGAGGATGAGCGTCAGGTCGGACAGCGTGGCGCCCCACTGCACGGGCGTGCCCGGCACCTCGATGAAGGTGCCTCGCGCCCCGACGGCCGCCAGCGCGTCGCCGCCCATCTCCAGATTCGAGTGGTAGACGAAGACCGTGTCCGTCATGCGCTCGCGGCCGACGTCCCGGCCGGGGACGAGCTGTTCGACGAGCAGCTCGAAGGGCACGTCCGGTCGCGACTGCACGTCGGTGACCTCGCGCCGCACGCGGTGCAAGAGCTCGCGGAAGCTCGGGTCGTCTCCGACGTGCGTGCGGAACGCGGCGGAGTGCGCCACGTAGCCGATGAGCGGCAGCAGCTCCGGGCGCGTGCGGTTGCCGATGGGCGTGCCGACGATGAGGTCCGTCTGTCCGGTGTAGCGGTGCAGCAGCGCGTTCCACGCGGCGAGCACCGTCATGTACGACGTGAAGCCCTCGCTGCGTCCAAAGGAGACGAGCGCCTCGGTGAGCGCCGGTGGGAAGTCCAGCACCATGCGCTCGGAGGTGAGCGGGCAGTTCGCGGGCCGGGGCCGGTCCGTGGGGACGCCGAGCTGCCGGGGCATGCCGGCCAGCCGCTGATGCCACCACTGCTCCTGTTCGGGGAAGCGGGCCTCCGCGAGCGACTGCCGCTGCCACGCGCCGAAGTCCGCGTACTGCACGGGCAGGGGCGCCAGCGGGGACGGCCGGCCCTGGAGGAAGGCGGCGTAGAGCTGCCCCACCTCCTGGAGGAAGAGGGCCGAGGAGAGCGTGTCGCAGACGATGTGGTGGATGGCGCAGACCAGCAGGTGCAGGTCCGCGCGCAGGCGCACGAGCGTGGTGCGCAGCACGGGGCCGTGCACCAGGTCGAAGGGGTGCGCGGCGTCCTCGCGGGCGATGCGGAGCGCGGCCTCCTCGCGTTCCTCTGGCGAGCCCTCCACCTCCACGACGGGAAGCGGGATGCGCACGAAGGGATGGAAGCGCTGCACGGGCCGGCCGTCCACGGCGTCGTAGGTGGTGCGCAGGGCCTCATGGCGCTGGACGACCTCCTGGATGGCGCGCTCCAGGATGGCGGCGTCGGCGGGGCCTTCCAGGCGCAGGACGAAGGGAATTGTGTAGGCGGACAGGCCGGGGAGGTACTGCTCCAGGCGCCAGACGCGCTCCTGGACGAAGGACAGGGGCAGTGGCTCCGTCCGGGAGCGCGGCACGAGGGGCAACTCGCGCGTGGGCTCCGGGGTGGGGGCGTGCTGGAGCAGCGGTTCGATGCGGGAGGCAAGCCCCGCGACGGTGGGTGCTTCGAAGAGGGCGGCCAGCGGCACCTGGACGTGGAAGGTGTCGCGAAGCTGGTTGAGGAGCTGCGCGGCCATGAGGGAGTTGCCGCCCAGCTCCAGGAAGTTGTCGTCGCGTCCGACGAAGTCCACGCCCAGACGCTCTCGCCACAGCGTGGCGATCCGCACCTCCACGTCGCCGCGAGGCGCGTCCTCACGGCCACCCGGGACCGGGAGGGCAGGGCGCTCGACCGAGGGCAGCGCCCGCGCGGCCGTGGACAGCGGGGCCTGGGGGCCCGGCAATGCGTCCGTGCCCACGGGCAGCGCGGAGGAGGGGGCCTGGCCCGCCGACGCATCAACCGGCTGCGCACGTGAGGCCGGAGCGGTCTCCTCAGGGACGCGAGGCTCCACCCAGCAGCGCTTGCGCAGGAACGCGTACGTCGGCAGGTGCACGCGGCGGCGCTGCTCATGGGCGTAGAACGCGGTCCAGTCCAGCTCCAGGCCCTGCATCCACAGCTCACCCACGCACTGCAACAGCCCCGACTGCTCCGTCGTCGCACCGCCCCGGCGCAGTGAAGCGAGCGCCTTCACGCGTTCCTTGTCCTCGCCCAGGCACGCGCGCATCAGCGGGGTGAGGTCCTGGCCGGGCCCCACCTCCAGCAGCACGCCGCAGCCCTCTTCCAGCAGGGCCCCCACCGCGTCGGTAAAGCGCACGGGCTGCCGCATCTGCGTGGCCCAGTAGTCCGGAGCGCTCAGCTCCCCCGGCCGCGCCAGCGCTCCCGTGAGGCTGGAGACGTACCGCACGGAGGGCTCACTCCGCTGGAGCGAAGCCACCACGCGCGCCAGCTCTCCCATCAACGGCTCCACGTCCGCCGAGTGGAACGCATGGCCCGACGGCATGCGCACCGCGCCCGCCTTGCGCTGCTGCAACACGGCCTGGAAGCGCTCCACCTCGTCCACGGGCCCGGAGACGACACACCGGTCCGGCGCATTGATCGCCGCGAGCGTCAGGCGCCCGGACAGCAGGGACTGGACCTCCGCCGCCGGCAGCGCCACGCCGAGCATCGCGCCCGGAGGCAGCCGGTGCATCAGCTCCCCGCGCGCGACGGCCAGCCGCAGGGCCTCCGGCAGGGAGAGCACACCCGCGACACAGGCGGCGGCGTACTCACCGAAGCTGTGTCCCAGCACCGCGTGCGGGACGATGCCCCACTCCCGCCACAGCCGGGCCAGGGCCACCTGCACCGTGAACAGGGCCGGCAGCGCGACGCGCGTATCGGAGAGCGCGGCGGAGGCCTCGGCCTCCTGGCCCGGTCCCGGACGCAGCAGCGCTTCCACCCGCGAGCGCAACGGCGCGTCCAGCAACCCAAGGCACGCGTCCACCTGCGCACGGAACGCCGGCACGGACGCGTCCAGCTCCCGTCCCATGCCCACCTGCTGTGAGCCCTGGCCGGAGAAGACGAAGGCCACCCGCTTCCGGCGGGCCCCCTCCACGTCCTTCAACCGCGCGGGCGTGGCCGGCTTGCGAAGCTGCTTCGCCAGGTCCGCCGCATCCCTCGCGACCACCACGCGCCGGTATTCGAAGCCCCGCCGTCCCACGGCCTGCGTGTACGCCGCGTCCGCGAACCCGCGCCCATCGCTCGCGACGTCCACGGAGAACCGGGCCGACAACGCCTCCAGCGCTTCCGGTGAGCGCGCCGACAGCACCCGCAGCGCCAGTTGCTTCGCCGCCGCCGCCAACGCTTCCGGCGAGCGCGCGGACAGCACCTGATCCGCCAGCTTCAACGACGCCGCCTCCAGCGCCTCCGGAGACCGGTCCGCCAGCACGTGCGACGCCAGCGCCAGCGCTCCCGCCTCCAGGGACTCCGGCGAGCGTGCGGACAGCACGAAGAGCTGGTGCGAGCGCGACGTGGGCCCGCTCCGGACGACCGGGGCCTCCTCCAGCACGGCGTGCGCGTTCGTCCCGCCCACGCCAAAGGAGCTCACCGCCGCGCGCCGGGGCGTCTTCCCCCGGGGCCACGGCCGCAAGCGAGTGTTGACGAAGAACGGCCCCGCGTCGAAGTCGATGCGTGGGTTCGGCGACTCGAAGTGGAGGCTGGGGGGCAGCTCCTCCTCGCGCAGCGACAGCGCGACCTTGATGAGCCCCGCGAGCCCCGCCGCCGTGTCCAGGTGGCCCACGTTCGTCTTGAGCGACGCGAGCGCGATGGTGCCCCGGTGCTCGGGCCCCAGGCCGTAGGCGCGCTGGAGCGCCGCGACCTCGATGGGGTCCCCCAGGGCGTCGCCGTCCCGTGCGCCTCCACGTAGCCGATGTCCCGCGCCGTCACGCCCGAGCGCCGCAGCGCCTGCGTGATGACGGCCGCCTGGCCCTGCACGCTGGGCGCGGTGAAGCCGGACTTGTCGCGCCCGTCGTTGTTGACGGCGGTGGCTCGGATGACGGCGTGGATGGGGTCGCCGTCGCGGACCGCGTCCTCCAGCCGCTTGAGCACCACCGCGGCCACGCCGCTGCCGGAGACGGTGCCCTGGCCCTTCGCATCGAAGGCGCGGCAGTGGCCGTCCGGGGAATAGATCATCCCCTCCTGGTGCACGTAGCCGGTGCGCTGCGGCACCGACAGCCGCGTCGCGCCCGCGAGCGCCACGTCCGACAGGCCGGACAGCAGGTTCTGACACGCGACGTGCACCGCCACGAGCCCCGTGGAGCACGCCGTGTACACGAGCATGCTCTCGCCGGTGAGCCCCAGCTTGTAGGACACCTTCGTCGGCAGGCTCTGGTAGGTCGCGGTGCCGAACAGCTCGAAGAACGCCGCCGAGTCCAACGGCAGGTGCCGCTGCACCTCGTTCGCGTAGCCGGACTCGTTCGCCCCCGCGAAGAGGGAGATGACGCCCGGGAAGCGCGCGGGGTCGAGGCCCGCGTCCTCCAGCGCCGCCCACGCGCACTGGAGGAACATCCGCTGCTGCGGGTCGGTCCACTGCGCCTCGCGCAGGGACATGTCGAAGAACGCGGGATCGAACTGGTCGATGTCCGCGAGCACACCGTGGGCGGGCACGAACCCCGGGTGCTGTGACAGCTCCACGCCCGGAGGCAGGCCGGGCATGGACTCCAACTCCTCGGGAGTGAAGCGGGAGATGGACTCCACGCCTTCGCGCAGGTTGCGCCAGAACTCCTCCACCGATGCGGCACCGGGGAAGCGTCCGGACATGCCGATGATTGCGATGGCGTTCGACGGCAGCGCCGCCGTCCCGGCCGTCGCGGGCTCGGAAGGCACGGGCGTCGGCGTGGGCGCGGTGGCTGGGCGCGCGCTCAGCCCCTCCCGCTCCAGCCGCCGGGCCAGTCCATGGACCGTGGGGTGTTCGAAGATCCAGACCACGGGGACATCGCGCTGAAGCGCCTCGTGCAGCCGGCTGGCGACGCGGACCACGGTGAGCGACGTGCCGCCCAGGTCCTCGAAGAAGTGGTCGTGGACGCCGACGCTCCGGGCGCCCAGCTCCCGGGCCCAGAGGGCGGCGAGCTGTTCCTCCAGCGGATCCGCGGGCTCCACGAACCGGCCCTTGCGCGCACCGGCCGCGACCTCCGGCGCGGGCAGGGCCTGACGGTCCAGCTTGCCGGTGGCGGAGAGGGGCAACACGGGCAGCGGGACGAACGCGGCCGGGACCATGTACTCGGGGAGCCGCTGCCGCAGGTGTTCGCGCAGCGCGGGGACGTCCAGCACGCCCGCCACCACGTAGGCCACCAGCCGCTTGTCGCCGGGCACGTCCTCGCGCACGAGCACGCCGCGTCGGTGAGGGCGGGCCAGTCCCGGAGGGCGGCTTCGACCTCGGACAGCTCGACGCGGTAGCCGCGCACCTTCACCTGGCTGTCGATGCGGCCCAGGAACTCCAGGCTCCCATCCGCGCGCCAGCGCACGCGGTCGCCCGTGCGGTACACGCGCGCTCCGGGCGTGGTGGCGAAGGGGTGGGGGATGAAGCGCTCCGCGGTCAGCTCCGGGCGGGAGAGGTAGCCGCGCGCGATCCCGTCCCCGCCGATGAGCAGCTCCCCCGGCACGCCCACGGGCACCGGCCGCAGCGAGCCGTCCACCACGAACGTCCGGGTGTTCGGCAGGGGAGGCCCGATGGGGATGGCCTCCGTCCGGACGTCCTCGGGCCGCTCCATGCGGAGGCAGCAGGCGAAGACGGTGGCCTCCGTGGGGCCGTAGCCGTTGACCACTGGCAGGCCCAGCGTCTCCACCACGCGGCGCGTGTGCGTGGGGGACAGGACGTCTCCGCCCACGATGAGCTGCCGCAGCCCGCGCAGCACCTCCAGCTTCACGTCCACCACCTGCGCGAACAGGCCCGCGGACAGGTAGAGCGACGTGACGCCGTGGCGGCGGAGGACCTGTCCCAGCAGCTCCAGGTCGGTGGGAGGCTGGGGCGGGAAGACGACGAGCCTGCCGCCTGACAGGAGCGGGCCCCACAGCTCCAGCGTCGACGCGTCGAAGGACAGGGGCGCCATCAGCAGGAACGTCTCGTCCAGAGTGAAGCGGGCCCAGCTGGCACCGTGCAGCAGCCGCAGCACGCCCCGGTGCTCCACGGCGACGCCCTTGGGACGGCCGGTGCTGCCGGAGGTGAAGTCCACGTACGCCAGGTTCCGCGAGGAGAGGGCCACGTCCGGAGCGGAGGAAGGCCGCCCCTCCAGTCTCGACTCCTCCACGAAGACGCACGGCACGCCCTCCGCGGCCGGCAGCGAGGCCCGCAGCGCGCGGGTGGTGACGAGCAGCCGGGGCGGCGCGTCCTCCACCATGAGGGCCAGCCGCCGCGCCGGATACGCGGCATCCAGGGGCACGTAGGCGCCACCCGCCTTGAGGATGGCCAGGAGCGTGACGACCAGCTCCACGGAGCGCTCCAGGCACACGGCCACCAACGCATCCGGCCCCACGCCCCGCGAGCGCAGCACCCACGCCAGCGCGTTCGCCCGCGCCTCCAGCTGCGAGTACGTCAGCCGCGCGTCCCCGAACTCCAGCGCGATGGCCTCCGGACGCCGCGCGGCCTGGAGCGCGAAGCGTTCCGCGATGTTCGACTCGCGCGGGTAGTCCACGCCCGTGGCGTTCCAGGTCGTGAGCACCTGTTCGCGCTCCCCGGGCGTGAGCCACTCCAGCCGGGCCAGGGGGACGTCCGGAGCGGCGACGACGGCGTCCAGCAACGTTCGCAGGTGGCCGGCCAGCCGCTCCACGGTGGGACGCTCGAAGAGGTCGGTGCTGTATTCGACGACGCCGCGCAGGCCGTCCGGCGCCTCATGCAGCAGCAGGCCCAGGTCGAAGCGCGCCGTGGCGTTGTCCACGGGCACGGGCCGCAGCGTGAGCCCCGGTGCCTTCAGCTCGCCGGTGGGCGCGTTCTGGAGCGCGAACACCGCCTGCACCAGCGGATTGCGGCTCAGGTCGCGAGGCACCTGGAGCTCCTCCACCAGCTTCTCGAAGGGCAGGTCCTGGTGCTCGAAGGCGGCGAGCGCCGTGGCCCGCACCTGGGACAGCAGCGCGCGGAACGAGTCCCCCGGCCGCACGTGCCCGCGAAGCACCAGCGTGTTCACGAAGAAGCCGACCAGCCCCTCCAGCTCCGAGTGGCCGCGGCCCGCGATGGGCGAGCCCACCAGCAGCTCCTCCTGCCGCGAGTACCGCGACAGCAGCACCTGCCACACCGCGAGCAGCGCCATGTACGGCGTCGCGCCTTCCGAGCGGCCCAGCGCCACCAGCCGGTCCACCCCGTCCGCCGGCAGGTGCACGGGAAGCAGTGCCCCCTTCGTGGACTGGAGCGCCGGACGCGCCTTGTCCGTGGGCAGCTCCAGCACCTGGGGCGCCCCGGCGAGGTGCTGCTTCCACCACGCCACCTCCCGCGCCAGCACCTCCCCCTGGAGCCAGGAGCGCTGCCACACGGCGAAGTCCGCGGGCTGCACGGGCAGCGGCGGCAACACGGGCGTCCGGCCGGAGGCGAACGCCTCGTAGCCCTCGGCCACCTCGCGGACCAGCACGCCCAGCGACCAGCTATCGGAGACGATGTGGTGCATGCACAGGAGCAACAGGTGCTCCCGCGCCTCCAGTCGAAGCAGTCGAGTGCGAAGGACGGGGCCCCGGCCGAGGTCGAAGGCCAGCGCGGCCTCCTCCACGGAGCGCCGCTGGGCTTCGTCCTCGCGGGACTCCCGGGGCACGGAGGTCAGGTCCGTGACGGGCAGCTCCCACGCGCCCGCCGCGTGCACCCGCTGAAGGGGCTGTCCGTCCTTCATCGCGAAGGTGGTGCGCAGGGCTTCGTGGCGGGAGACGACCCGCTCCAGTGCGCGGCGCAGCGCCTCCACGTCCAGCGCGCCGTCCAGCCGCAGCGCGGTGGCGATGTTGTAATGGCTGCCGCCCGGACGGAGCTGTTCCACCACCCACAGCCGCTGCTGCGCGAAGGACAGCGGCAGCTCCCGGTCCCGCGACGTGGCGACGAGCGCCGGGATGCGCGGGCCCGCGACGCGCGAGAGGAGCTGGGCCTCCACCCGCTCCGTGAGCCGGGCGACGGTGGGCGCATCGAAGAGGGCGCGCAGCGGCAGCTCCACCCCGAAGGTCGAACGCAGCCGGGAGACGAGCTGCGTGGCCAGCAATGAGTGGCCTCCGATGACGAAGAAGTCGTCGTGCAGCCCCACCGACTCCAGGCGGAGCAGCTCCTGGAACAGCGTGGCGATGCGCTGCTGGAAGAGGGTCATCCGCTCCGGAGCCACGGGCCCGCCTGCGACCGAGCGCGCATCCGGAGAGGGCAGGGCCTTGCGGTCCACCTTGCCCACGGGCGTGAGCGGCAGCGCGTCCAGCGACACGAACGCGGAGGGCACCAGCGGCGCGGGCAGCCGTTCGGAGACGAAGGCGCGCAGCTCCGCCGCCTCCACCGGAGCGCCCGGCACGTACCACGCCACGAGGCGCTCCGCGTTCACCCCGGCCACCGCGGCCTTCACCGACGGGTGCTGTCGGAGGATGGCCTCCACCTCGCTCAGCTCGATGCGGAAGCCGCGCAGCTTCACCTGCGTGTCCATGCGGCCCAGGAAGTCCAGCGTCCCATCCGCCAGCCAGCGTACGCGGTCGCCCGTGCGGTACAGCCGGGCCCCGGGCGCATCGCCAAACGGGGAGGGCACGAAGCGCTCCGCCGTCAGTGCGGGGCGGCCCAGGTAGCCCCGGGCCAGGCCGTCACCGCCCAGGTACAGCTCGCCCGGGACGCCCACGGGAACGGGCTGCCCGTGCGCAT